>JAFYFO010000060.1 GCA_017543725.1 Eubacterium sp. | reverse complement strand
GCCTGGATCTCCCAGAAGACCGAGGCCCTGGAGATGAAGAAGGACTACGTCCATCCGATTTTGATTTTTTCTTTTTTGAGTTGAACCTGACCGTATTTATCAAATGAAACGCCCTTTGCGGGAGGATAATAAACGATTGTTTTCATATCCTTTGTGAAAAGAACGCCATCAACAGCGGTGAAATGCTCGTTAGCGGGGTCAACAACAAATTCAACAAGGCGCTGATTGTTTGTCATGGACCATGGCTCAATTTCTTCAACATTCTTTCCGATTGTTATCTTTGTTAAAGATTCAGCGTTGCAAAGACCGAAGTTTGCAATCTTCGTTACTGGGACTCCGTCTATTTCATCGGGAACCGTGTATTCTGTTATAGTTGTTCTGTCGGTATATCCGGCTATAACAGCCTTGCCGTCTGCAATTTCAACTTTGGTGCTGTCAAGAGGATTGGTTGAATTGAAGGAACAGCCTGCAAAGCAGGAAGCAATAAGGGTTAAAGCGAGCAGGCAAACAATTATTCTTTTAACTTTCATTATGCTGTTACCTCCTCTGTTACTTCTTCATCAACTGCTTCGGCATTTACTTCAACGCCTTCTTTTTCCAACTTCATTGCCGCTTCACGCTCTGCGATTTCTGCAACGCATTTATCATGCATTTCAGCAGTCAGGTCGTAGAAGAAGAACGGAAGAGTTGAAAGAATCAAGCCGACAACGCCGAGGATTACATATGTTTCCATAACTTTTGTGAAAACAGTGCTGTCGAAAAGAACATCCCAGTCCGATGTGAAACCGCTGAGTTTAAGAAGAGCGGGAGCAACCAAGCCGAGAAGCGTTGCAATGGGCGTTGTGAACCATCCGAAGATGTTTATCATATTATCAGCGCGCTCACCTGTTTTCCACTGATGATAGTCGAGAATATCTGCATTAAGACCGTCTGTAATACCGTTACAAGCTGCCGACATACCGCTTCTGAGGAATATCATCAAAGCAAGAAGCGGAACGCTGTTGTCGTTATGTAAACCAAGAAGATATCCTGCGGTTATAATCATCCATACTGTGCGGAAGAAGATAATTGACTTTTTCTTATCGAATTTCTTAACCATTAAAGGAGTTAAGAGGTTGCCCGCAACGGAAGAGATACCGAGCAGACTGATGATACCGGTGAACCATTCAATACGGAGCGAATAGATAAGACAGAAGTTTATAACGCCGTCTGCAATCGCATTCCAGAGACCGAAGGTTCCTGCAATATTAACAATCCAGAAATACTTGTTTTTAAGAAGAGTTTTAGCGCTCTTGCCGAAACTGATTTTCGGAGTTGAATCCCTGTTTTCAGCAACTCTTTCTTTAACGCCGATAATCATAAAGCCCATAATAACGCTTGAAATCGCAAGAATGGGAACGAAAATCTGATAAGATTTGATGCTGAGGTAGCCGCCTGTTTGCTGAATCATAATCGGGAATACGATTCTGAAAATAGAACGGAAGAAACCAAGGAAGATAGCGCCGATTGAATAATACTTCTGGCGCTCAACCGTGTTTGGAGTTATAAGAGCGATAATAGCCTTCGGGTTATCCTGATATAAAGCGGAAAATCTTGTTCTTAAAGTGAATAAGAAATGAAGGATAACAAGTTTTGTTGTGTAGTCAAGAGTTGTCGGCACGAAAGGAATGATACAGGTTATTATTGTAACAGGGATTCCGTACATAACAAGGAAGGGCTTATATCTTCCGTACTTCTGACAGAATTTCTTTCTTAAGAACCAGTTAACAAGTCCGCCGACGCCGGTTATAACAAGAATGTTTGCAACTATCTGAGGAAGACCTTTGATAATTGATTCAAATGGCGCTGAGGGAATGAAATAAAAAGCAATTCCGACGAGTGTGCAGGCAATAAATGAAATCGAAGTAATCTTAGCCTGTTTTTTGGAAAGATGAACGAGGTTTTCAAATATTGTCATACTGATTGATTCAAGATACAGCGTTGCATATCTGACGATAAGAGCAATAACTGTTGTGATGGTGAAGTCCATCATCTTGATTTCAAAAATTGAACCGCAGAGATACCCTGCAGTGAATGCAACGGTATCGTTGCAAATGAATGTGAAACCGCAGATACCCATCATACCAAAGCAATATTGAAGGAATTCTTTGATATTGGTGTACTCACCCGGTTTCGGAGTTTTCCAGTTAGTCTTGAGAGCCGTTATCAGGTCTGCAATCTTCTGGGTTAATGATTTTTTGGTTTTAGTGTCTCCCATAGAAACTCCCCTTTCATTTAGTCTTTTATATTATATATAATAATAAACAAATTTTCAAGATAAATTAAATTAATTTTGTATAACATTAAAAGGAACGGCTTTCCGTTCCTTTTAAATCTTTTCAGCAGCGCTGAAAAATATAACTGTTTGCAAGGCAAACAATATAACTTTGCACTTCTATGCAAAATATAACTATTCACGAAGTGAATAATATAACCCAAAAAATTAATGCGCCGAAATTATCGTATTCAAAATATAACACAGAGGACAACTCTGTATTTGTTTTTCAAAACGCCGAACCGTCCCCTGTGTTTACCTATCCCTCTGTCCCATTTCAACTATTCCGTTAATCTCATTGCGTATGTTTTGTTTTCTTCATCAAAAACAAAACGGAATTTTTGATTATTAATTGTCAAAACATAATTGATGTCAAAATTCTCTATATATGTTGCATAACTATTAATTCTACTTGATTTTGTAGTTTGTGACAGATTTTTAAAAGTTGAATTCTTGTTGTCATATAATGAAGTAATTTCATCATTCCAATCTGTCAAAATGATATAGTATTCATCTGTATTGCGATAATTACAAATATCAACCGAATATAACTTATTTGAACTAACATTAATAGATTTTGTATCAATACCTCTTCCTATCTTCCACCCTTTATTGTTTTTGGGAATAATCAAAACTTCATTTGTAGAT
>JAFYFO010000059.1 GCA_017543725.1 Eubacterium sp. | reverse complement strand
TAAACCGCATGATCGCCAAGAACATCCAGGGCGTGGATTTCGTCACCATCAACTGCGACAAACAGGTGCTTTTGGCGTCGAGCGCTCCGACAAAAATACCGATCGGCGAAAAGATCACAAAGGGACATGGCGCAGGCGCAAGACCCGAAGTTGGACTTAAAGCAGCAGAAGAATCAAGAGAAGCAATAACAGATGTTCTTGCAGGCTCTGAAATGGTTTTCATCACCGCAGGTATGGGCGGCGGAACAGGAACAGGCGCTGCTCCTGTTGTTGCTAAAATCGCAAGAGATTTAGGAATACTTACCGTAGGCGTTGTTACAACTCCTTTTGCTTTCGAAGGAAAGCACAGAATGGAACAGGCAAAAGAAGGTATTGAAGAACTCGCTGAATATGTTGATTCAATCATCGTTATTCCTAACGAAAACCTCAAACTTATCTCAAAAGAAAAGATAACCTTCCTCAATGCTTTTGCAATTGCTGATGATGTTCTTCGTCAGGGCGTTCAGAGCATTTCAGACCTTGTTAATGCAACGGGTCTTGTTAACTCAGACTTTGCAGACGTAACAGAAATTATGAAAGACGCAGGCTATGCGCATATGGGCGTTGGCAGAGCGGCAGGCAAGGATAAGGCAGAACTTGCAGCACAGCAGGCAATTTCCTCACCGCTTCTCCAGACTTCAATCGACGGCGCGCGTGGCGTTCTTCTCAATATAACTGCTTCAACGGATATCGGACTTGAAGAAATCGACGCAGCATCAAGCATTGTTATGAATGCGGTTCATCCCGATTGTGAAATCATCTGGGGTGCAAACTTTGATGAAGACCTTGAAGATGAAATGATTATAACCGTTATCGCAACTCGCTTCGGCGAAGAGGGACCCGGCAAAGAGATTAAATCAATCACTGCCAACAAAAATGTTGCTCCTCCGACAGAAGTTGCATCCGCTCCGACAGGATTTACCGATAACGATGATGATTCTTTCAACGAAATCGTTAGTTTCTTTAAGAAATAAATACATAACCCATTGAATTTATTTGAAATCCTATGCATATTTTTGCATAGGATTTTTGAACTTTTGTAAAGGCTGTGTGCTTTACAGATGCGTATCTGTTGAAAAGAATGTGGAAAACTATGTTGAAAAGGTCAAAAATCAACGGCAAAACTGTTAAAAACTAAGTTGAAAAAGTTGAAAATGTAAAGAAACTAACTTGCAATCAACAATTTTTTCCACAAAGAGTTAAAATTATACATTCTGACAGGAATTTATCAATCTCATTAAAAATCTATAAATTTTTTGATATTTTCTTGCATTTGTTTATAAATTCTCATTATAATACATTGTATTTTTTTGAAGGAGAGATGTTTTTATGGAAGAAAGAAGTACATTTTCGGGTAAACTCGGATTCATTCTTGCCGCTGCAGGCTCTGCAGTCGGTCTCGGAAATCTCTGGCGTTTTCCCTATCTTGCAGCAAAATACGGCGGAGGCGCGTTTTTGCTTGTTTATATCATTCTGGCAATAACCTTTGGTTTTGTTTTAATGGTAACGGAAATTGCAATCGGAAGAAAAACTCAGTTATCACCTCTGACTGCTTTTTCAAGCCTCAATAAGAAATGGGGATGGCTCGGTAAACTTGCAACAATAGTTCCCGTTCTTATTTTCCCTTATTATTGCCTGATTGGCGGTTGGGTAACAAAGTATGCGGGAGTTATGATAAGCGGTAAAGTTGCCGAAGCCGCAGGCGATTCATTTTTCGGCAACTATATTTCAGATAACACCGACCCGATTGTTTGGTTTATGATTTTCATTGTTGCAACAACTCTTGTTATTGTTTCAGGCGTTAACAGGGGAATTGAAAAACTGAGCAAGGTTTTAATGCCCGCTCTTCTCGTTTTAACAATTGGACTTTCAATCTATGTTGTAACAAGACCCGGTGCAGGCGCAGGACTTAAATATTATCTTCTGCCAAACCTCAAGGATTTAAGCGGAAAAACCTTCCTTGCGGCGCTCGGCCAGTTGTTCTATTCTATGTCGCTTGCAATGGGAATTATGATAACCTACGGTTCATATTTCTCAAAAGATGAACAAATTGAAACTGCAGCAAGACATATCGAAATCTTTGATACTCTTATTGCTTTTCTTGCAGGTCTTATGATTGTTCCCGCGGTTTTCGTTTTCTCAAACGGCGATAAATCCGCTCTTCAAACAGGACCTTCTCTTATGTTTGTAACTCTGCCAAAAGTCTTTAATTCAATGCCCGGCGGCGGAATTATCGGAACACTTTTCTTCCTTCTTGTTTTCTTTGCTGCGATAACAAGTTCGGTTTCAATTATGGAAGCGATTGTTTCGGGTATGATGGATGAATTCAAGATGAAGAGGGGAACTGCAACAGCGCTTGTTGCAATCTACGGAATCGTTATTGGTATTGTTTGCTCGCTCGGTTTCGGAATCTGGAGCAATGTTAAAATCATCGGTTTCGGTATTCTCGATTTCCTTGATTTCGTTTCAAACAGCGTTCTTCTTCCGCTTGTCGGAATGCTCACCTGCATTTTTGTCGGCTTTGTTATTAAACCCGATGCAATCATCAGCGAGGTTGAACTCAACGGCGAATTCAAAATGAAGCATTTCTATATTGCAATGGTTAAATGGGTTGCGCCGATATTCATTCTTGCAATCCTCGTTTCAAGCATCCTTCAGGGATTTGGAATATTGACAATTTAACGGCGAACAACAGTAGGGGAGGGCTCCACGCCCTCCCTTTTATAATTACGAATCAAAGATTTACAATACAAGTGCAACACCTAAAATAAAAAAGTGGACTCATAAAGCAACCTATCGTATAATGGAGTTTACCACAACTACTTCAAACGAAAGGGTTGAGCTAAATGAGCCACTATACGCATTTTACTACTGAAGAAAGAGAAAAGTCAAGAGTTATGTTAGAGCAAGGGTTCAGTTCACGAGCAATTGCTCGTGAACTGAACCGCTCGCCATCGAGTGTAAGCCGCGAATTGCGAAGAAACGCAAACAAAGATGGT
Source organism: Eubacterium sp. (assembly GCA_017543725.1). Lineage (GTDB taxonomy): Bacteria > Bacillota > Clostridia > Oscillospirales > Acutalibacteraceae > Eubacterium_R. The sequence continues at coordinate 423 of JAFYFO010000059.1, read as the reverse complement.
AGCTACTCAGCACACGCAGCTGATAAGCGATACAAACAAAGGCGAAAAAGTTGTGGAAAGAAGCCTGTGCTTGTAAGCGATAGTCCTATGAAAGACTATATTATTCAGCGATTAGAGCAACAGTGGTCTCCCGAAGAAATATCGGGAAGAGCAAAGTTTGAAAAACAAGACTTTTCAATTTCATACAACACGATTTATCGTGCAATTGATTTAGGATATATTCCCAAAACATATCGAAAACATTTACGCTTAAAGAAGGTTAAAAACCGTAAGCGTAAAAAAAATGATAAACGAGGAAATATAGCTGATAGAGCAATGATAGGCGATAGACCTGAGCATATCAACAATCGTTCTGAATTTGGTCACTGGGAAGCAGATACCGTGCTTGGTAAGAGAAACACAGGATGTATCGGAACATATGTT
>JAFYFO010000058.1 GCA_017543725.1 Eubacterium sp. | reverse complement strand
CTCTCGGCGAGGAAGGAGCGGGGATTGACGAGGAATCAAGACCGTTCTTTTTGCAAATCATCGAGGCTCTGTACTGATGATATTCGTTTGTTGCAATTGCAACATTGTAATCAAGTCCCATAATATCAATGATTTCTTTTGAAAACTTAATATTTTCATCGGTGTTTGTTGATTTATCTTCAATATAAATTCTCTTGGGGTCAATGCCTTTTTCAGTCATCAGATTATAAATGCACTGCCCTTCGCTTAAATCTTCATCTGCGCCCTGACCGCCCGAGGCGATTGCAACGGCGTTTGGATGTTTTTCAAGATAATTTGCCGCCGCGTTTGCTCTTTGAACAAGCGACATTGAGGGAACGCTTCCTCTTATCTGACAGCCGAGAACGATAACAACGCTTTCATCTTTTGCGGTATATTTCGAATGGCTGATAACATTTGAAAGGGTTACGAAAAAAACACTGAAAAAGGCTATTGCAAGGCAGAGAATTACTGCGAGCAGGGAATATATCAGTTTGCCCTTTCCGATATCCGATAAATGCTTGATAAATTCAATTATTTTGTTTAAGAAAACTCCGATTACAATAATTCCTCCGCCGAGCGCAAAACCGAAAAGATTTCCCGCGTTAACAACTCCGAGTGAAACAAGGGGAGGGATGTAGAGAAGTATTATTATTGCTCCGATAATAATGAGCGCAATTCTTATTATCAAATTGACCACCTGTTTTGTTTTCATATCGTTTTCTCCTGTTTTTTATTATACTATAAATCTTTCATCGTTTCAACACAATCCACGGGGCGTGGAATTATTCTTTTTTAAAAAGAAAAATATATGTCTGTATGATTATTGAAAAAATTTTTCCATTGTGGTATCATACTAACTAATTTGTTTTGCTCAAAGGCGGTGATTATATGCCAAGGGGATGGATGCCTCTGCACGAGGATGTTAAAGTTCCTGTTATGAAAAACATATTGTTTGCGATAAAAATCTGTTTTAAAGCGGATAAATCGCTGATGCTCTCTGCAATTCTGGCGCAAACTTCTTTTTCGATTTTTTCGCTTTTTATTCAGGGCGTATTATTTTTAAAAGTTTTGCTGAATATCATTGAGGGAAACGGCAGTTTTGAATATTTTTTCAAAACGCTTCTGATATTCCTCGGCGTTGCGCTTTTAAACGAGGTTATAATTATTGCCTGCGATTATCTTCAGAATGTCGGAATGAAAAAGGTAACGAAGGGGCTCAACGATTTAATCTTTGAAAAAGCGGCGAATGTTGATGTTTCCTGCTATGAAGACCCCAAATTCTATGATAAATATCAAAGAGCAACAGAGATAATAACGCATAGTTATTTCTTTATGTTCTGTATGGATATATCAAACCTCATAGGCTCGGTTATATCGTTTTTCCTTGTTATCGGAATCGTTTCTTCAATCGACCCTGCATATTTAATCTTTTTGTCGCCCGTGCTTTTCATTTTCGTTTTTGAAATCATAAGAAGCAAAATAATGTATAAGCGCAATTATTCAATGACAACCAATAACCGAATCAAAAACTATTCCCAGAGAACTGTTTTTCTTAAAGACTTTTCAAAGGATATAAGAACATCAAATATCTTTTCGGTTATAATAAACAGATTCAGAAGGGCGGTTGAGGATAATATAACAATAATCAAAAAGTACGGCTGGAAACTCTTTTTCTATAATATGCTCACTTCGCTTTTCGGCGAGTTGATTCCGATAGTCGGAACATATTCCTTTGCTTCCTATCAGTTTATCAACAACAGCGGGCTTGATATTTCGGGCTTTTCGGTTGTTTTATCTTCAATAAACTCTGTCAGAACAACAACGAGGCAGATTGCCGATTCGCTTGCTTCATTATCAAATGTTGCGCTTTATTTCCAGAATCTGCGCGATTTCTTTGATTATGAATCAAAGGTTGTTTCGGGCAATATTGAAGCAGGGGAATTTGAAAGCATTGAATTCAAAAATGTTTCATTCAAATATCCTTCGGCTAAAAAATATTCGCTGAGAAATGTTAATCTTAAAATAAACAATGGGCAAACAGTTGCAATAGTCGGAGTCAACGTCGCTGGCAAAACAACTTTTGTTAAACTTCTTCTGAGGTTTTACGACCCGACCGAGGGCGAAATTTTATATAACGGAAGAAATATCAAGGATTATGATGTTGAAAGCCTTCATTCAAGATTTGCAACGGTTTTTCAGGATTATAAAACATTTGCCATTTCGGTTAATGAAAATGTTATCTGCCACGAATGCAGCGAGGAAGAAAAGAAACTTGCCGAAAAAGCGCTCAGACAGAGCGGCGCGTGGAAAAAGGTCAGTTCTCTTCCAAACGGCGCAGACACTGTTTTAACAAGGGAATTTGATGAAACAGGCGCAGGGCTTTCGGGCGGAGAAACCCAGAAAACCGCCGTTGCAAGAATGTTTGCAAAGAATTTTGATGTTGCAATTCTTGATGAACCCTCCTCGGCTCTTGACCCGATTGCCGAATATAATATGTATGAAAATCTCATAAAAGCAACAAGGGATAAAACCGTTTTATATATCTCCCACAGGCTTTCTTCCGCCGTTTTGAGCGATAATATTTTCGTTTTGAAAAACGGAAGCGTTGCCGAAAGCGGAACTCACTCTGAACTTATGGAAAACGGCGGAGATTATTATTCGATGTTCACCTTGCAGGCTTCAAGATATAAAGGAGAGGGGGAAGAAAACTATGCATGATTTCAGGCAGGATAAACTGAATCATTCGATTTTTTCGAATATTTTCTATTTTCTGAAAATAATGTTTAAAATCTCTCCCGTTCTTGTTGTTTGCGAATGTGTATTCGGCGTTTTAACAAGGCTCCCGACAAGGCTTATTTCGGTTATCGGCGTTAAATATGTTATTGATGTTATTTCAAACGGCGATGATAAAATGAAGATTGTCTGGGCGGTTGTTGCGATTGCTGCGATACTTCTTTTCAACGAGATTGCAAACGCGCTTTACAGAGAACTTTATTTCAGCGTTAATTTTGAAAAACTTTCCTCGGGTATTCTTGAAATGCTTTTCAAAAAGGCAAAGGAACTCGACCTTGAAAGTTATGACGACCCCGATTTTTATAACAATTTTATTCTTGTTATTGATTCCTCGGGAGGCAGAATAACAAGGGTTTTGGGGCTTGTTCAGGGCTATATCGGCGAGGTTTTCTCGCTTGTTGCAATTGGCTCTATTTTAGCGGCGATAGACCCGATTTGCCTTGGTATTATTCTTGCGGTTGTTGCGATTTTCACCCCTGTCAGCAAAAAAATCGGCAACCTTCAGTCAAAAAGGCAGATTGAAAATAACAAACTCCACAGAAGAGCAGATTATTTCGCAAGGGTTTTCTATCTTCAGGACTACGCAAAAGAAGTCAGAATGAACGGCATTAAGCCCCTGCTTCTGAATAAGTATGACGAGGCGGCAAACGCCGTTATTGATAATCAGAAAAAATATGTTAAAAAGATTGATTTCATCTATTTCTTTCAGGAAACAGGCGTTCAGATAATCGGATTTATGTTTTTGCTCCCACTCTATCTCGGCTACTGCGTTTTGAAAACAAAAACCCTTTCTGCAGGCGATTTTGTTGCAACCTTCAACGGCGCTTTCTCAATTGCAACTTCGTTTTCGTTTTTAACCGTCGGCGTTGTCAGAAACTTCTCTGAACATGCGAAACTCATTGAGAAATACAGGGAGTTTCTTTCAAGGGGAAAAAAGATACACGGCGGCGAACACGAAACAAAATCAGCCGAACCGAAAACGATTGAAATAAAAAATGTTTCATTCACATATCCGGGAAACGACCATAAAACTCTTAAAAATATCAATCTGACGATTAAACCGAATGAAAAAATCGCCCTCGTCGGTTACAACGGGGCGGGCAAAACAACGCTGACAAATCTGCTTATGAGGCTTTATGATGTTTCGGAGGGAGAAATTCTGATAGACGGCAAGGATATCAGGGAAGAAACCCTTGAATCCCATAAAAACAGATTTGCCGCGGTTTTTCAGGATTTTCAGATTTTTGCCGCAACCATCGGCGAAAATGTTGCTCTTGATTATAATGTTGATGAAGAAAGAGCAAGAAAAGCGCTTGATAACAGCGGCTTTTCAAAGGAACTTCCAAACGGTATGAAATCAAATCTGCTAAGGGAATTTGATGACGACGGAATGATGATGAGCGGCGGCGAAGGTCAGAAAGTTGCAATAGCAAGAGCGTTTTATAAGCATTGCCCATATGTTATTCTTGATGAGCCTTCGGCAAATCTTGACCCGATTGCCGAATATAATCTCAATCAGGCGATGATGAATGCCGCTGAGGATAAAACCGTTGTTTTCATTTCCCACAGGCTTTCAACAACGGTCAACGCCGATGTTATATATGTTATGGAAAACGGCGAAATCATTGAAAGAGGAAGCCACGAGGAACTTATGAAACTCGGCGGAACATATGCATATATGTTTAATCTTCAGGCGGAAAAATATCAGCAATAGTCAAAAAAATAAAAGCGGACGAGGAGGCTCGTCCGCTTTTGCAACATTAATATTATAACAAAAAAATATTCATATTTCAATACTTTTATTAAGCGGAATTTAAGGATATAATAAAGTTGTAAAACTATATACCGCAAGGAGGTATTTATTATGATTAATATTACTGCAAGAGGCTTTGAATTAAAGCAGGGCGCAAAAGACGGAATCGAAAAGGAACTTAAAAGAATTGAAAAAATGCTTCCAGAAAACGCTTCCTTCGATGTAACTCTGAAAAAAGAAAAGGAGGGCTACAGTTGCGATATAACGGTTAAGCATTTCGGCTCTTTCATCAGGGGTGAATCCTTTGAAAGAAAAATTGAGCCTGCAATCGACGCGGCTGTTGACGATTTAAAGAGAAAACTTCGCAAACTCAAAACCTATTTTGTTGATAAAAAGAGAAAGGGCGGAATTGATGAAATCGCGCTTGCAATAGATGAACTCAGCGACGAGGTTACAATGGATAACTTCGACGAGGCTTATTTTGAAAGCGTTGATATAACAAGGAAAAAAACCATCACCCCGAATATGATGACGGATGATGAAGCAATCGTTCAGATGGAAATGCTCGGCCATAATTTCTTTATCTTCCTCGGAATAGACGGCGAAACAAAAGTTGTTTATAAGAGAAAGAAGGGCTACGGCTTGATTATTTGCGAATAATTCAAAAAGGACTGCTGCGGCAGTCCGTTTTTAATGAAGAATTAAGAGTTAAGAGTTAAGAGTTTCGGGTGCTGTGCACGGCGATTATATAAAGCCTCCCTTGTGTAAAGGGAGGTGGCTGCCATTAGGCAGTCGGAGGAATTGTTAAAACCCCTCATCCGTCGCCTCCAAGTATTCGCCGACACCTTCCCCCGTTTTAATTCCCCTCATCCGTCTGCCATACGGCAGCCACCTTCCCCCGAGGGGGAAGGCTTGATAGGTTTGATTGATTATATTCCGGCGCATCAAATCTGCGCCCCAAAATTTTCCATTTTCCATTTTCCACTTTCAATTTTAATTTGCAGTGCAATAAAAATTGCTCTCCCATGCGGGAATGTATTTTGAATGTCTAAAATAAATCTTGTAGTCGGGATTAAGCTCCCATATTTTAAGGGGCAGGGCAAACAAATCCTCGTTTCTGTGGTAGGCGCAGACATAGAGCTTTGGCTTAAACTCTTTGATTGTTTTTTCTGCTCCGCAAAGGGCTTTGAGCTCAGCGCCCTCAATATCCATTTTAATAAAAGTCGGGCGCAGCTCGAGGGAGTCAACGTCAATAACATCAACGCTTTTTCCGCTTGATGAGAGTTTTGAGTTTCTGCCTGCATTGCTTTCAAAAATCAGCGTATCATTTTTATCCCATGCGCCCATATTAAGGCAGGTTATATCAAAAAGCTCCTCTGTGTTTTTGAGCAGCTTTCTGAAATTCTTTTCATCGGGCTCAAGCGCAGTTATATAGGAATATTCACCGCCCGTGTGCTCTAAAAATTCCCGTATCGTGTCGCCGTCATAAGCACCGAGGTCAATGATGTTTTCAAAGGGCGTGAGCTTTAAAATATCGTTGTAAACCTCATCCTTTTCGGAAAAGGAGTTCAGCAGATATTCAATCTTTCCGCTAACCTTGAAGCTGAGAATATCAATATAGGTCTGCCTGCTTTTTTCATCCGCAAGGCTGTTATATACAAAATCGAATTTATCATCGTTTTCGGCTATAAACTCCCTGCTGAAAAGTCCATTTCCTGCAACGGGAACATCGGGGGCAAAAACAGTATGCTCGCTGTTTATCTTCTCTATTCGTTCAATAACGCCATCAATATGGCTT
>JAFYFO010000005.1 GCA_017543725.1 Eubacterium sp. | reverse complement strand
ATGAATTGAAAGTTGTTATTTCAGCAAGGAATTTCTGCTTTGACGGATGCGGCGCGGATGAACTTCTCTCGCAAAACGGATTTGAAGTTATCAATCTTTCCGATATGGAAATCAGCGATGAAGAATATGAAATAATTCTTTCCGAAGCGGATATAATAATAAACGGATTTGAAAAAATGAGCGCTCCTCTGATAAGAAAATGCAAAAATCTCAAATTGATTTCAATTCGCGGAGTCGGCTACGATTATATTGATATTGATGAATGTCAAAAACAAAAAATTGCGCTGACAAGAACGGTCGGCTGCGTCGGCGAAGCGGTTTCAGAGCAGGTTATTGCATATATAATGCATTTTGCAAGGAAAGTTCAAACCCTCAACGCACATATGCAAAAAGGCGAGTGGCAGAGAATTATGACCGACGGCGCTTTCGGAAAAACCGTCGGAATAATAGGCTTCGGCGAAATCGGAAGCAGCGTTGCAAAAAAAGCGGCGGCGCTCGGTATGCGAGTTGCCTACACCTGCAAAAGCGGAGAAAAGCAAACCCCGTATGAATTCAAAAACCTTGATGAACTTCTTCGGATAAGCGATTATGTTATTACGGCGCTTCCGCTTAACAGCCAAACAGAAAATCTGATTGATGAAAAAGCGCTTTCGCTTATGAAAGAAAACGCTGTTTTAATAAATGTTGCAAGAAGCAAAATCGTTGATAATCAGGCGCTGAAAAACGCTGCCCAAAGCGGAAGAATCAAGGGCGCCGCAGTTGATGTTTTTGAATCTGAGCCCTGCACAAACAGCGTTTTGAAAGGCGTTCAAAATATCATTCTGACTCCGCATACCGCGCCTTTCACAAAATCAAATTTTATTAATATGAACACCCGCGCAAGCCTGAATGTTATTGAATTTTTCAGCAAAACTCTTGATGAAAAATACAGGTTATTATGATATGAATCAAAACACATTTGAAAAGATTTATGAGATTGTTAAAAAAATACCCCGCGGCAGAGTTGCAACCTACGGTCAGGTTGCAATGCTTGCAGGGAATCCTCATTGGAGCAGGGTTGTCGGCTATGCTCTGCATGTTAATCCCGACCCCGACAGTATTCCCTGTTTCAGAGTTGTAAACCGTTTCGGCGAGCCTTCCTCGGCATTTGCCTTCGGCGGAAAGAATATGCAGATAATGATGCTTGAAAACGAGGGAATTGAATTAACAGACGGCAGAGTTGATTTATCAAAATACCTCTGGGACGGAAAATAGTATAAAATTGCTCAAAAAACATCCAAAAGGATGTTTTTTTTAATTTTCGTTTAAGGTTTCGGGGTTAATATACAGCCAAGCTGATGAGAAAACAATCTCTCAGCCATAACATACTCTCCTTTCTTTTCGGGATGATACCAATATCCCAAAGAAGTATCCTGCTCTTAAAACTGAGTACCCGGGAGCAGGATATTTTTCTTTGAAAATGAGGAAAAATATGTTATATTAGTTTATGGAATATCTGATTGTCTGGTGATTTATTATGAGAATACTTGTTGTTGAAGATGAATATAAACTTGCCGATTTGATTTCAAGCAGGCTTAAAAAAGAGAAATATGAAGTTGATGTTTCGCTTGACGGTGAGGACGGTCTTTATAACGCCGAAAGCGGAATATATGATTTGATAATTCTTGATGTTATGCTTCCGAAGATGAACGGTTTTGAAATACTTTCCGAAATCCGCGAAGAGGGAATAACCTCAAAAGTTATTATGCTGACGGCAAAATCAATGCTTGAGGATAAACTGACAGGGCTCAACGGCGGTGCAAACGATTATTTAACTAAGCCTTTTCATATGGATGAACTCATTGCAAGGGTTAATATTCAACTGCGCAAAGACGAAAAAAATGTTAAAAAAGACTATATTGAATACGGCGACCTTCAACTCAACATTTCTTCTTCATCGCTTTCCTGCTCGGTAACCGGAGAGAGCATTAATGTTATCAACAAGGAGTTTCAACTGCTTGAATACTTTATGAATAATCCCGAGCGCATTTTAACCAAAGAGCAGATTTATGATAAAGTCTGGGGCTATGAAAACGAGAGCGAATCAAACAATCTTGAAGCGTATCTTTCTTTCATAAGAAGAAAACTCAAAGCGCTTGAATCCTCGGTTAATATCAAGGCGGTTCGCGGAATGGGCTACAGAATGGAGAAAAATAATGGATAAACTTAAAAAGAAGGTTTTTTGGGTTATATTTTTGATTCTGACGGTTTTCACAACCGCCGTTCTCGGCTTTTATAACACTCAGCAGTACAACCGCGAAAAAACTTCAATCGTGCATAATCTCAATCAGGCAGAGGGCTTCAGAAATGAGCCCGACGAAAACGCGCCCCGAATGGATTCTTCCGATATCAAGCCCGTTTTGCCGAAAGACGACCGTATGAAATATATCAGATATATGGATAAGGTTGTTTACACGGTTGTTCTTGATGAAGATAATTCGCCCGGCGAAGTTATCAATCATTCTCAGAATGAAAAAACGGATGATGAAATCATTGAGATTTTAAACACTCTTGATGTTGAAGAAGGAAAGTGTAAAGTCGGAAATCTGTACACAGCGCAGTATTCATATTCCGAAAAAGACTCGGTTGTGACCATAATTGATAATGAAGAAACAAATTCGCGCCTTGTTTCAACGCTTCTGATATCCCTCGGTATTCTTGTTGCGCTTGAACTTCTTATTTTGTTTGTTTCAATAAAGATAACAAAATGGATTACAAAACCCGTTCAGGAGAGTTTTGATAAGCAAAAGCAGTTTATTGCCGACGCTTCCCACGAACTCAAAACGCCCCTTGCGGTTATTATGGCGAGCAGCGACGCGCTTGAAAGCAATCCCGAAGAAAAGAGATGGCTTGAAAACATCAAAAGCGAATCGGAAAGAATGAATAAACTCATCTCCGATTTGCTCGACCTTGCAAAATCCGAAGCGGTTGACGACAGAAGCGAATTTGTTCAGGGAAATCTTTCAAAAACGGTTGAAAAATCCGTTTTGACCTTCGAGGGAATTATGTTTGAAAAGGGCATAACCCTTGATTATTCAATTGATGAAAATATCGAAATTGAAATGAATGAATATCGGATTTATCAGTTGATGTCCATTCTGATTGATAACGCAATCAAGCATTGCAGTGAAAACGGAAAAATCAGCGTTTGTCTTAAAAAAGAAAAAGACGTTGTTTTGACTGTTTCAAACACGGGAGAGGGAATTCCGAAAGGCGAAGAGGAAAGAATTTTCGAGCGCTTCTACCGCGCCGATGAATCAAGAAACAGAAATGAAAACCGCTACGGCTTGGGTCTTGCGATTGCAAAGAATATCGTATCAAGCCACGGCGCAGAAATCTCCGCCTTTTCCGAAAACGGAATAACAACTTTCAAAACTGTTTTTAAGTGATAATTCATTCCTTTCTTAATAGTTAAGAGGGCGGCAGGGTTAAGGCTCTGCCGCTTTCTTTTTGCGTTTCTTTTCATACAAAAATTTTATATTGAAATTGACTAAATATAATGATATAATACTGAATGGTATATTGAAAGGTGTACTAATTAGGCGTTCGAGATTCAAATCCCGAAAGCCCGGACATTTTTTGAATAATTTAAACCAGGAGGAAAATCCAATGGCAAGACAAAAGAAAACCATGGATGGTAACAGCGCT
>JAFYFO010000057.1 GCA_017543725.1 Eubacterium sp. | reverse complement strand
GTTTATTTGCCTATTATTTTTGATATCGAACGGGGCGCCCCGTTATGTCCTGTTGCGGTTCCCAAAATTTGTTTCGGCTTGGGGCGCCGACAAATTTTGACCGCTGCCACTCCTTATTGCTCGCTTCATCTGCCACCGGCAGCGCTCGCAAACGTCCCCACTTCGATACGTCTCCGAATATATAAAACTCAAAAGAGTTTGTTTAATACTTTATTACGCCCGATTATTGTAGCAGAATAAAATTTATTTGTCAATTGCAAATCTTTATGTTATTATATAAACATTAAAAAACAGGAGTTAATTATATGATTGCAATAATTGATTACGGAGCGGGGAATCTGCAAAGCGTTAAAAAGGCGCTTGATTTTCTCGGATGCGAAAGCGTTGTAACATATGATAAAGCAGTTATTGAAAGCGCTTCGCATATTATTCTTCCGGGCGTTGGCTCTTTTGGAGATGCAATGGATTCAATCAGGAAAAGAGGGCTTGAAGAAGTTATAAAAAACGCCGCTTCGGGCGATAAGAAGTTTCTTGGCATCTGCCTCGGACTTCAACTCCTTTTTGAAGAAAGCGAGGAAAGTCCCGGAGTTTGCGGACTTGGCGTTTTCAAAGGAAAAATTGTTAAAATTCCCGAAAATCTTGGTTTGAAAGTGCCCCATATGGGATGGAATTCTGTTGATATTAAACAGGAAAACGGCATTTTTAAAGATATAAAGAAAGATAGTTATTTCTATTTTGTTCATTCCTATTATCTGAAAAACGCTGAGGAAAGCATTGTTGCCGCAACAGCGCAGTATGGCGCTGAAATTCAGTGCGCCGTTCAGAAGGGAAGAGTTGCCGCAACTCAGTTCCACCCCGAAAAAAGCGGCGAAATCGGGCTTGAACTGCTGAAAAACTTTGCAACGGAGGATTAGGATATGTATGCAAAAAGAATAATACCCTGCCTCGATGTTAAAAACGGCAGAGTTGTTAAGGGCGTTTCATTTGTCGGTTTGAGGGACGCGGGCGACCCGGTTGAATGTGCGGCGGCTTACGATAAGCAGGGTGCGGATGAACTTGTTTTGCTTGATATAATGGCAAGCCACGAAGGAAGAGGAACAATGATTGATATCGTTTCCCGAGTTGCAAACAGCGTTTTTATTCCGTTCACTGTTGGCGGAGGAATAACTTCAACTGATGATTTCAAAGAACTTCTCAGAGCGGGAGCGGATAAAATTTCCGTTAACTCAGCCGCTGTCAGAAATCCCGATTTAATCAATGATGCAGCGTATAAATTTGGCTCCCAGTGCGTTGTTTGCGCAATTGATGCAAAGGAAAACGAAAACTCCTGGGAGGTTTATCTAAACGGCGGAAGGATTCCGACAGGGATTGATGCCGTTAAGTGGGCTGAGGAGGCGTACAAGCGCGGCGCAGGCGAAATTTTGCTCACTTCAATGGATAAGGACGGTCAGAAAACAGGCTACGATATTGAACTGACAAGGGCTGTTTCCGAAAGCGTCGGAATTCCCGTTATAGCGTCGGGCGGCGCAGGGAAGGCAGAACATTTCCTCGATGTTTTAACCGAAGGAAAAGCGGACGCGGTTCTTGCCGCAAGCCTTTTCCACTTCAATGAGCTTCCCGTTCCCGAACTCCAGAAATACTTAAAGGAGAACAATATTCCTATAAGAATATGATTGGAGCGCAGCGACCCGAAATTTTTCATTTTCAATTCTGAATTCTGAATTTAAAACAGCACTCTTGGGAGCAAGAGTGCTGTTTTTTAGTTATTTGCCGGGTGGTAGTTCGGAACGATTGCCATAAGTTTTTCGCGAACGTTTTCTTCATTGATATCCTCAAGAGATTTGAGCATTGCCTCAAATTCCTCGTCGTTTATATCCATTGGCTGAGTGACATAGATTTTTTCATTCGCGGTTTTTTCTCTTGTGGACATCTCGCTGTCCATAGCGAGTTCCTCATAGAGTTTTTCGCCCGGACGAAGCCCTGTTATTTCAATTCCGATTTCATCAACGGAGAAGCCCGAAAGATGAATAAGATTTTTTGCGAGGTCCATAATTTTAACAGGTTCGCCCATATCAAGAACGAAAACCTCGCCGCCCTTTGCAAGACCGCCTGCCTGGCAAACAAGTTGAGCAGCCTCGGGAATTGTCATAAAGTATCTTGTTATATCGGGGTGGGTGACCTTAACGGGTCCGCCCTCTTCGATTTGTTTTTTGAAAATCGGAATAACGGAGCCGTGCGAGCCGAGAACATTGCCGAAACGAACTGCGGCATATTCGGTGTTTTGGCTTTTGTTATTCATATACTGAACGATTATTTCGGTTATTCTCTTTGTGCAGCCCATAACATTTGTCGGGTTAACCGCTTTATCCGTTGAAAGAATAACCATCTTGGGAACTTTGAATTCATCTGCGATAAGCGCAACATTATATGTTCCGAAAACATTGTTTTTAACCGCTTCGCAGGGGCTGTCCTCCATAAGGGGAACATGCTTGTGCGCCGCTGCGTGGAAAACAACGTCGGGTTTGAATTCCTCAAACACTTCACGAAGCCTTTGAGTATCGCGAACTGAGCCTATGCGAACATTGATATCAATATCGCCTTTGTATTTATCGTTGAGTTCGTTTTGAAGTTCAAAAGCGCAGTTTTCATAAATATCAAAAATAACAATATTTTTTGGATTATATCTTGCAACCTGGTTGCATATTTCAGCGCCGATTGAACCTCCGCCGCCTGTAACAAGAATTGTTTTTCCGATAAGATAACGGCAAACTTTCTTATCAAGTTTAACTTCGTCGCGCGCAAGAAGGTCGGTTATATCAACATTTCTAACTTTGCGGTGACCTCCGTCTTCAAGCATATCTTCAACTGTTGGCGAAATCTTGACTTTTGCGTCTGTTTGCATTGCAAGATTGAGTATTTCCGATTGCCTTTCGCGTGATGCCGACGGCAAACAAAGAATAATCTGGTCGATATTATATTTTTCGGCAAGTTCGGGAATCTGAGCGCAGGTTCCGGCAACCTTAACGCCGTTGATTTTTTTGTTTAGTTTAACGGGATTATCGTCAACTGCGATAACGGGAACGCCGTTTTTAAAGCGGTCGTTTGCAAGAGCGTCTATAACAAAATTGCCCATAAATCCCGCGCCGACAATCATAACCCTGTCGGAATTTGACTTTTTCTTCCCCGAATATCTGCCGATTCTTCTCAGCGCCCTGAAAGCAAGTCGCGGAGCGATAACGGCAACTGCGGCAAAAATGAAAACAATTATGTATCTCCAGAAAACAAGATGTCCGTTATAATGCAGGATTGTTTCAAAAAGGATTCTGTCAATCGCAAAAAGAAGAATTGTGTTGACAAATGCAGCAAAAGCGCCGCGGATAACCTCATCTATTCCTGCAAAATGCCAGACGCTTCTGTACAGCCCGAAGGCGTAATTAACGCAAACGGCAACAAAACCGCAAAGGAAAAAATGAATATAGGAAAATCCTATTGAATTATAAGTTCCCAAATCTATTCCCTTAAAACTTTCAATTGATGCAAAAATGTATGAAAGTGAAAATAAACAGAAATCCATCAAAACAATGGCGAGAATTTTCAGGAAACCCGTCATTTGATTATCTCTGTATTGAAGTTCGTTATTTTTATCGTCCATAGTTCAGACCGTCTTTCTGAGTTAGTATGTAGATTATAATATAAAATATAACAATAATCAACATTATTTTTGTTCTTCGTTTTCGGATAATGCGCTTTTCTTTCTTTTGGCTGCATTTGCAATTGCTTTAATGGCAAGAATCAACAGTGAAAGAAACAGCGTCAGACCGATTATGTATGCAGGAATGATGAAAAATTCAAGGTGGGATTTGAGTTTTTCAACATTAATTCCCATTGCGCCCAGAGTTTGCTGAAAACTCTTTTCGGAAATCTGAGTTTCGCCCTCAAAAGAGTCAATCGGATTATCGGGAGTGTGTTTTGTTACTTTGCTGCTGACGGAGGCAACAGTGAAGTCAACCTGGCGGTAGATTTCATCGTTTGCGCAAACAACAACTGTTGCAACTCCCTCTCCGGTTGCCTTTATAACGCCGCCTTTTTTGATTTCAATAATGTTTTCCTCGTCGCAGAAATAGCCGACAACCGCGCTCGCGTTTGCAGGTTTAACTGAATAATCGAGTTTAACGCTGTCGCCAATCTGAAGGTCGTATGTCGGGGCGTAGAGTTCAAGGTCTTTTGCCGGAACAGAGGCTTTTTCACTTGTTTTTTCAGTCTTTTTTTCGGTTGTGGATTCAGCAGTTGTTGCTTTGTCGGCGGTTGTTTTTGCCGCTGAAGTCGAAGAAGATTTTTTCGTTGTTGATTTCTTTTTTGTTGTTGCTTTAGTCGTCTGTTTTTTTGTTGTTTTTTGTGTTGTCTTTTTGGTTGTTTTCGGCTTTTTCTTTTGGGTTGTTTGCTTCTTTGTTGTTTGTTTCTTCGTCGTTTTTGAAGAACCTCCCGCAACGGACGCCCAGTTCGGCGAGCCGTAGCCCATAATTGAAGAAATATTTGCATAGGGCTTTGAACCCGAGGAGGTGTAGGTTTTTTCCTTAACCTTGCCCGAGCAGTTGCCCTCAATAGTATAAACAGTGCTTCCCGAAACGGATTTAACTATTCCGACATGCTGGGAAGAGCCGTTGCCGCTCCAGTCGAAAAAAACAAGGTCGCCTTTTTTCGGGGAATAATCCGAAGTTCTTGTGTGATAGCGGCTTTTGTTTTTATACCAACTAATCATTGAGTTGCAGTTTCCGCCGCTCGGAACAATGTTTCTGTATAGTTCAAC
>JAFYFO010000004.1 GCA_017543725.1 Eubacterium sp. | reverse complement strand
TGAAAGAAAGGGCAAATCAACTGTTGATATGCCGCCCCAGGTTGTTATTGAAACGCCTATTCTGTTTTCGGCTATGTCCTTTGGCTCAATCAGCCTGAACGCGCAAAAATCGCTTGCAATGGCAGCAAAGAACCTTGGAACACTGTTTAATACGGGCGAGGGCGGCTTGCATCCCGATTTGGCGGACTACACCGGATGCGCCGTTGTTCAGGTAGCCTCGGGAAGATTCGGGGTTCACAAGGATTATCTTAATAATGCAAAATTTGTTGAAATAAAAATCGGTCAGGGCGCCAAGCCGGGAATCGGCGGTCATCTTCCGGGCGAGAAAGTTAATGTTGAAGTCAGCAACGCCCGAATGATTCCCGAGGGAAGCGACGCGATTTCGCCCGCGCCCCACCACGATATTTATTCCATAGAGGATTTGCGCCAGTTAATCTGGTCAATCAAACAGGCAACGGATAACCAAAAGCCCGTATCCGTTAAAATTGCGGCGGTGCATAATGTTGCGGCAATTGCCTCGGGCTGTGCAAGAGCGGGCGCGGATATTATTGCAATTGACGGCTTCAGAGGAGGCACGGGCGCGGCTCCTACACGCATCAGAGATAATGTCGGTATCCCGATTGAACTTGCGCTTGCTTCTGCAGACCAAAGACTGCGCGACGAGGGAATCCGCTCGCAGGTTTCGTTAATCGCGGCGGGCTCTTTTCGCTGTTCCGCCGATATCGTTAAAGCGATTGCGCTTGGCGCGGACGCTTGTTACTGTGCTTCCGCACCGCTTATTGCAATGGGCTGCCATATGTGCCAAACCTGCAATACAGGCAAGTGCAACTGGGGAATTGCAACTCAGCGCCCCGAACTGACAAAGCGCCTTAACCCGGATATTATGCACGAAAGAGTGGAAAATCTTATCAAAGCATGGAATCACGAAATCAAGGAAATTATGGGCGGTATGGGAATAAACTCCATAGATTCGCTCAGAGGAAACAGAATGATGCTAAGAGGTATCGGGCTCAGTGAAAAGGAACTTGAAATCCTCGGAATCAAACACGCAGGAGAATAGGAGGCGGCAGTATGAAAAGAGTTTATGCAAAAGAAGAATTGTGCCTGAACTGCCGTCTTTGCGAGGTTTACTGCAAAACGGCTCATTCAAAGTCAAAGGAGGTTTTGAAAGCAAATAAATATGAAGAGCCTGCACCTGTTTCAAGGGTAACGGTGTATGGCGATAAGTTTCTTTCAGCGGCAGTCAACTGCCGACACTGCGATAATCCGAAATGCGTCAAGGCGTGTATAACGGGCGCTATGACAAAGGACAAAAAAACGGGCATTGTATCCGTAAACGAGCAAAAATGCATCGGTTGTATGACCTGCCTTGCTGTTTGCCCTTTTGGATGTATCAAAACGGGAAAATTCGCTGTTAAATGCGATTTGTGCCGGGGAGAGGATGAGCCTGCCTGCGTTAAAAACTGCCCGAACAGAGCGCTTGTATATCTCGATTTGGGAGGTGAAAGGGTATGAAATATGTTATCATCGGAGCCTCCGCCGCAGGACTTGCCTGCGCTGAGCAAATCAGAAAAGAAGATAAAAACTCAGAAATAACAGTTTTATCAAAGGAAAACTTCCTGCCCTACAGCCGCCCGACTATCAGTTATTATCTTAAAGGCGCAGTTATGGAAAAGGATATGTTTTTGCGAAAAAACTCGTATTATGCTTCAAACGGCATTGATATCGTTATCAAAACAGAGGTTAAATCCATAGACCGAAAGAATAAAACAGTTAAAGCGGGCAGAAAGGTTTATCCGTATGATAAACTCTGTATCTGCACAGGTTCAAAGCCGTTTATTCCGCCGATGAAAAATGTCAGCGGTAAAACTAATGTTTTTACCTTCCTTGATTTAGCGGCGGCAAAAGCATTGAAAACAGCGGTAAACAAAGAAACCCGAGCCGTAGTTATCGGCGCGGGACTTATCGGGATGAAGGCTGCCGAAGGACTTTCCAAAATCTGCAGGAGCGTTGATGTTGTTGAACTCTCGCCCCGTATTCTTCCGTCAATTCTTGATATGAAATCATCAAAAGGCGTTAAGAAATACATTGAGGAAAAAGGAAAAATTCGCTTTCATCTCGGTGATACGGTAACAGGAGCCGAAACCCGCGGAAAAAGGATAACCTCGGTTTTTCTTAAAAGCGGCGATAAACTTAAATGCGATATTCTTGTTGTTGCTGTCGGAGTGCGCCCCGAAACAGAAATTGCCGAAAGCGCAGGGATTGAAGTGAACAGGGGAATTATAACAAATCCATCAACCCTGCAAACAAACGACAGGGATATCTATGCCGCAGGCGACTGCACGGTTTCAGTTGATATGCTTGACGGAAGTAAAAAGATAATTGCTCTTTATCCCAACGCTGTTTATCAGGGAACGGCGGCAGGTTCGCAGATGGCGGGCGGTGATATTGAACTTGGCGGCACATATCCCGTTAACGCCATTGATTTTTGGGGGCTTCGTATCTGCACCTGCGGACTGATTAACGCCGAAGGTGAACAGTACAGCGATAGGATTGTTCAAAACGGCGATAGTTATAAGCGCCTGATAATTGAAGATAATCGCCTTGTTGGTTTCGTGCTGATTAACGCAAGCGAAAACGCCGGAATATATACAAGTCTTATTGAAAACAAAACCGATTTATCGTCGCTTGAGTACGATATAACCGAAACGCCGTCGCTCTTTCTTTTTGAAAAAAGCATAAGAGCAAAAAAACTGAAAGGAGAAAGCGTATGACAATAACAGCGGGACTTCGCAGATATGCCGAAGTGAATGATGAGATTAAAGAGGCGCTCCTTTCAAAAAACAAGGTAATTGTCAGCGATGTCAACGGTCAGCGCTATATAGGGTGCGCTCTTGATGAGGGAAAAACAATAGAGATTTACGGAACGGCGGGCAACGACCTTGCCTGCTATCTGAACGGCGGAAAAATTATTCTCCGCGGAAACGGTCAGGATGCCGTTGGAAATACTATGAACGGCTGTGAAATCATTATACACGGTCATACG
>JAFYFO010000056.1 GCA_017543725.1 Eubacterium sp. | reverse complement strand
GGAGGGATTTGAAATGAAAAAAGAATATTCAAACCCTGTTGTTGAACTTCGCAGATATACTTTTAAAGAAGATATTTGCACAAATCCTTCCGACCCGGATAACAACGGCGACCTTCACGACGAGGACGAATACGATTATTTTGGTACTTAATCACAGTTTTTCAAAACCCCTATGGCTTGCCATGGGGGTTTAATTATTTGTTTTTTAGTTTTATCACTTGAAAGGCTTTCCGTTCAAGTGATTTTTTCAACAAGTTATTACAGTAGTGTTATTCAACTTGACTATTATTTTAAAATATACTATTATCAAAGTAGATTATAATATAATTTAACTGTATTTATAATTTGTTAAACATTATATAATGTTCGGAGGGAAATTTATGTTGAAAAAAGCAAAGAGAATTATATCCGTTTTGCTTTGCGTTTTGCTCGCCGGGGCAACTTTGCCGATAAGCGCGGCAGCGGATGACGGCGTTTCCGCTCTTGAAAACGCAATTGCGGCATATGAACAAAAGATGGACGGAACCATCTATACGAATATGACCGCCGCATACGATGCTTATCTTGATGCAAACAAAGCGCTTGACGCATATAAATACGGCGGCGTTAATCTTAATATAAACACATATGCTGATAATCTTAACAGCAAAACAAATGCTATGTCGCCATGGCAGCAGCAGTATGCAAAGAAGTTTATCAACATCATTTCAACGGGCAATCAGGCGTTTGATGCAGACAGCACGGGCGAGGCTGATTTAGCGCGCTACGAGCAGTACGGCTGCCAGAATGTTCTTGCCTGGAAGAGAGCGGATGAAAACCTCGGTTCAAAAACAACCGACGGTCAGGTGGGTAATACCGAGATTGAACTCTGGTGCTATCCGAATGTTGTTTTGCTTGTTGACGACAGCGGAAAAGTTCCGCAGTTCCCGATTTTGGGTATGGCGATTAAAAGAGTTAACGGCGGAACAAGATGGATTTGGCAACTTTATCCTGCAAAATCCCTTGAAAGTTCCGAAAACAGCGATGATTTCAGAATGACCGATAACTGGCATGCGTCAACAACCAATAACAGAAACCATAACTGGACATGGACCATGGGTCTCAATATGGGCGACGCTGTTCAGGGAAAAAACAACGGCGACGGTAATATGGGATTTGCAATGGGTCAGGCAGGCGCTGTCAGCCAGACATACAGAACCCGTATTATGAACAACAGAAGTTGGCTTTCAATGGCAAATGTTGTTAAATATATCGGCTCTTTCGACGGTTATTATAAAACATATAACGGAATTCCGTTTTACAGAAATACGGGTAACAACGGCGGCGACGAAGTTGGCTATGTCAACACTCAGTATCCCATACATATTGTTAAATATGAGCCCCTTCTCAAAACAATGAAGGAAACTAAGAAAGGTCTTCTTCAGGTCCCCGAAGACACCTACACTCAGGGCGGTTTAAGAAACGTTCTTGCCGCATACGATAAAGCAACGGCTATCGACCCCGTTAATGTTAACTATGCCGATGATATAAGCAATGTTTCAAGAATCGGCGAGGCTATTGCCGAAGCAGACAGCGCTCTTAAAGCGTCCTCTGCAATTCCCGACACAACGGGCTACAACGCTTTGCGCCGTGCAATAAGTGCAAAGAAGAGCATTTATGAGGCAGGCTCAGAGGGATATAAGCCTGTTTCGTGGAACGAATTTGTTTCGATTTATGAAGAGGCAACGGGAATTTTTGCCGACATTCAGATGACGGGATACAACAACACAACGGATGACCATGCAACAAGCGAATATGCGCAAAGTGTTGCAGACCTTCTTAATGCAGTTGATCTGGTTCCTCTCTATGATAAGGTTGACACAGCCGAACTTGAAATGCTTATTGATGAAGCGGATGACGCAATATCAAATAAATCAATGTTCACCGCTGATTCATATGCTGCTTCAAATAT
>JAFYFO010000055.1 GCA_017543725.1 Eubacterium sp. | reverse complement strand
TGACAGAAAACGGTGGTAAAGCATGGGCGCAGACTATTTACTGGCCTTATATGCACGCATCAAAATTCGGCAGAGGTTATGCGTTGAACAGCGTGCTTGAAACAACCAGGCACGACACAAAAGATTTCAGCGATGTAACCGACATTGACAGCATTGCCGTCTGGAACGACGAAAATGAAGAACTTACTGTCTTTGCTGTAAACAGAGATTTTGAAGAAGACAATATTCTTTCAATTAATCTCAAAGATTTTGACGGTTACAAGCCGGTTGAGCATATTGTTCTTGAAGGGTTTGACATCAAGGCTGAAAACACAGCCGTAAATTCACCCGTCAAGCCTGTAAGCAAAATACTTGATAGTATTTATGAAAGTGTAAAAGAAATAAACCTTTCTCCCCTTTCGTGGAATGTTATCAGATTCAAAAAATGATGAAAATGCCTGCAACTTTACTGTTGCAGGCATTATTTTTATAATTATTCCTCCGGCTCGGCGGTCCAGCAGAAATTGAATTCTTCACCCTTATCAAGTTTCTGAATACCGCGCTTGTTTGAAAACTCACCGTAATCGTCTCTGCCGTCGTTCACTCCGAACCACGGTTCAATACAGACGTAAGGCGCGCCGGGTTTTGCCCATATGCCGAGAAACGGAATTTTACCGAATGTAACTTTTATTTCTCTATCAAGCCCTGGGCTGTTTATTGTTACATATTCCGATTTTATATCCGAAAGAATCAGCGCGTCGGGTTCAAAAATCTCTTTTGTAATTGTAATTGAGTTCTCGTTGTCAAGAAGAGGGAACTTTTCGGGAATGATGAGGTTGTCGCTTGATATTCTTTCGGTGAAGAGATTTTCGTTTTTCTCAAACTCAACCGTATCTCCGATTTCACAATTGAAGCCGGGATGCGCGCCGAAGGAAAAATACATTTCGCCGTTATTGAGATTTTTAACCGTATGAGATGCTTTAAGGCATCCGCCTTCAAGCTCATATGAAACTAAAAGTTCAAATTCAAATGGATACTGCTTCAATGTTTCATTGTCGCTTTTAAGCGAAAGAGTAACTTTTGAGTTTTCGCGTGAAACAAGTTCAAATTCTCTTTTTCTCGCAAAGCCGTGTTTCTGCAAATTATAGCTTTTTCCTTTCCACAGGATTGTGTCATTCCTGACCTGACCTACTACGGGGAAAAGTATCGGCGCCTGACCTGACCAGATTTCACTTTTTCCGAACCAGATAAACTCCTTGCCGGTTTTCTTTGATTTGAAAGAATGCAGTTCCGCTCCCAGTGAGTTTACCTCAGCTGTATAATATTCATTTTCTATTTTATAAAACACATTAACCTCCTGTATAAGCAATTGCCATGCGCCTTGATAACGCATGGCAGTTTTATTCAATTACATATATTGTTCTGCATATTGTTCTGCTACTTCAATTAAACTGAAGCCGAATACGGCGCTCAGGACAAGAGCCAGAATAAAAATAATTAATCCAATAACCAGCGAGCAGAAAAATGAACGCGCATAGTTTCTGCGGTTAAGATTTCCATCACTGAAGCAGAAAACCAGAAGCAGAATAAAACCGATAACGGGAATCGCAAAAAGTAAATTATAGCCAACATAAGCCCAAGGGCTGAGCAGTTTGTATTTAGGTGAATCCGTCTGTTGCGAAACGGGAGCATTATAAACCGGCGGCTGAGCATAAGTCACAGGTTCCTGCTGAACGGGAACGACAGGAGCTTCCGCTGCTGTTTCAGGCGCATTTTCAGGATTATCCTGCACAACAGGCTGACCGCAGACAGTGCAGAATTTATCATCCGGGTTCAGAACAGCATTACAATTAGGACAATTCATATTATTCCTCCAAAATTCAATTTTAAAATATAATACATATATTCTTCTGTAATGTCAATTGATTGTGTAATTAATGTTGAACAACGCTGAAACAAGTGTTATAATATCAAAAAAATACGAAGGTTGATGAAATGAGTATTAAAGGTGTTCTTTTTGATATGGACGGATTTCTTATTGACTCGGAGCCGTTTATTCTCGAAGCGGCTATTGAGGGTTTAAAACAATTCGGCGTAAATGCTGTGCCCGATGATTTTACTCCTTTTATCGGCGCAGGCGAAACAAAATATTTAGGCGGACCAGCCGAAAAATACGGTGTTGCGTTCCGACCGGAAATGAAAACGGTTGTTTACGCAATTTACGCAGATATACTGAAACAGCACCCTGATGCCGTCTATGACGGAGTATATGATGTAATAAACAAAGTGAAAATGAAATACAGAGCCGCAGTCTGCTCTGCCGCAGATCTTGTCAAGGTTGAGCATAATCTGAATGCGATAGGCGTTACACCTTCTTTTTTCAACGCACTTGTAACAGGAAGCGATGTAACAAGGCAGAAGCCTTTCCCCGATATTTTTCTGAAAGGCGCCGAATTAATCGGTCTGCCTGCCGAAGAGTGCGTTGTTGTTGAGGATTCCATAAACGGCATCAAAGCGGCAAAAGCGGCAGGCGCCGTAAGTGTTGGAATTACTACATCTTTTTCTGAGGAAGAACTGAAAGAAAAAGCCGCTCCCGATTATATTATTGACGACATAAAAAAATTACCGGATATACTTGAAAAACTATAATC
>JAFYFO010000054.1 GCA_017543725.1 Eubacterium sp. | reverse complement strand
TTTTAAAAGTTCGCTGTGAATTTCGGGACTGAGAGAATGTCCGAGCGGATAACCTATTAAAGAATATTTTTCACTTTTCATAAAATCACCGTTTTTTATTGACAAACCTGTCTGCTATTTAATATTATAATATCATAGATAACAAACATTAACAACATTTTTTTAAGGAGACGCATTGTTATGCTATTTGATGAAGTTTGCGAAATAATTGCCGACCAACTTGAAATCAATCCCGAAGACATTCAAAGCGATTCACTGCTCATTGACGACCTCGGCGCAGAGGCTTTCGACGCAATTGATATCGCAATGACAATTGAGGAACAGTATTCAATTGAAGTTCCCGACGAGGCAATCAGGGAAATGGCAAGCGTCCAGGATATCGTTTCATTTATTGAAAGCAATCTTGATTGATTTTTAACATATTTGCCGGTTTATATGTAATTATTAACAAATTAAAAGAGTTTTTTTCGTTACATTAGTTTGTTGACACTATAATAAATAAAGAGTAAAATAATAGTTGGAGAAATTCCGACTATTTTTTTGTTTCATGAGTAAACAAAGCACATATCAAGTGCAATAAATCATTAAAGTGAGGAATTAATATGGCAGAAAAATATGTTATGGCGCTCGACCAGGGAACAACCAGTTCACGCGCTATCATTTTCAACAAGCAGGGCGAAATCGTTGCCAAAAGGCAGAACGAATTCACTCAATACTATCCGCAAAACGGCTGGGTTGAACATGACCCGAATGAAATTCTTTTTTCAATGATAAGCGCTATGATGGGCTGCATCAGGTCAACCGATATCAAGCCCGAACAAATAGCGGGAATCGGAATAACAAACCAGAGAGAAACAACCATAATCTGGGATAAAGAAACAGGAAATCCGATTTATAACGCAATCGTCTGGCAGTGCAGAAGAACCGCTGATTACTGCGAAGAACTCAAGGCTGACGGACTTTCGGATTATATTAAAAACACAACAGGACTTCTGATAGACGCATATTTCAGCGCAACAAAAATCAAATGGATTCTTGATAATGTTAAAGGCGCAAGGGAAAAGGCAGAAAAAGGCGAACTTCTCTTCGGAACGATAGACACCTGGCTTATCTGGAATTTAACGGGCGGCAAAGTTCATGTTACCGATTATTCAAACGCCTGCAGAACAATGCTCTATGATATTAATAAACTCTGCTGGGATGAATATCTCTGCAAAAAACTCGATATTCCGATGAACATTCTTCCCGAAGTTAAGCCTTCGAGTTGCGTTTACGGCAATGTCGGCCGCATAACCGGAATTGAAGAACTTGCAGGAATCCCGATTGCAGGCGCTATCGGCGACCAGCCCGGAGCGCTCTTCGGTCAGGCTTGCTTTGAAAAAGGACAGGCTAAAAATACTTACGGAACAGGCTGTTTCCTTCTTATGAACACTGGCGATGAAAGAATAACAAGCAAATCAAATCTTCTTTCGGGCATTGCCTGGGGACTTGACGGAAAAATAACCTACGACCTTGAAGGCTCCGCTTTCAACGCAGGCTCGGTTATCAAATGGCTCAGGGACGAACTTGAACTCATCTCAACGGCAAAGGAATGTGATGATTTCGCAGAGCAGGTTCCCGACACAAACGGCTTATATCTTGTTCCTGCGTTTACAGGGCTCGGAGCGCCGTACTGGGATATGTATGCAAGAGGAATTATGATTGGCATAACCCGCTCAATCAATAAGTGCCATGTTTGCCGCGCTGTTCTTGAAAGCATAACCTATCAGATGACCGACCTTCTTGAAGCGATGATGGGCGACAGCGATATTATTCTTAAAGACCTCAGGGTTGACGGCGGCGCATCCGTTTCGGATATTATGATGCAAATGCAGGCGGATATGACGGGATGCAATGTTAACCGCCCTGTCAACAGAGAGGCAACGGCGCTCGGAGCGGCATATCTTGCAGGTCTTGCAACAGGAGTCTGGAAATCAACGGAAGAGATTGAAGAAAACAGAAAAGTTGATAAAATCTTTGTTCCTTCCATGGAATCGGATGTTCGCAACAAGAAATATGCCGATTGGAAGAGAGCGGTTGAGCGCTCAAGAAACTGGGAAAGATAAAAAGATAGTATTATTGGTTCTTGATTATTTCAAGTTTTGTGATATAATAAACCGAATAAATTTAAAGGAGTTTAAAACATATGGCAAAAATGGTATGCCCTTGGGGATTAATCACTGATTTTGTAACAGACGCATTTATCGGATACGGAATTCCCGAGGAAGAAGCAAAAATGTGCACGGATGTTCTTCTTGAATCAGATAAAAGAGGAATTGAAAGCCACGGCTGTAACAGATTCAAGCCCATCTATCTTGACAGAATCAAGGCTGGAATTCAATCGCCGACAACTAATTTTGAAATTCTTAAAGAAACAGAAACAACCGCTGTTGTTGACGGCCACAACGGTATGGGTCAGGTTATCGGAACAAAGGCAATGCAGATGGCTATTGACAAGGCTAAGAAATACGGTATGGGTATGGTTGTTGTCCGCAACTCCTGCCACTATGGCATTGCAGGATACTATACCTCAATGGCAACCGAAAACGGCTGCATCGGTATGACGGGAACAAACGCTCGCCCCTCAGTTGCTCCGACTTTCGGAACAGAGGGTATGTTCGGAACAAACCCCTTCACTCTCGGCGTTCCTTCCGACGAAGCGTTTGATTTTAACTTTGACTGCGCAACTTCAATCACTCAGAACGGCAAGATTGAATACTATGCAAGAATTGATGAGCCCGTTCACCCCGGAACAATCATCAATATCGACGGAACTCCCGTTGAAGGCGACGCAGGCGTTGCGCTCAGCAAAATCAGAAACGGCACCGCTGCGTTAACAACTCTCGGCGGTATCGGCGAAGCGCTCGGCGGCTACAAGGGATACGGCTTTGCAATGTTTGTTGAATTTCTTTCCTCCGTTCTTCAGGACGGCGAATACGGAAAGGCTCTTGACGGAAAAGACGAAGAGGGCAATATCAGACCTTATCACCTCGGTCACTTCTTCATCGCTATCGA
Organism: Eubacterium sp.; assembly: GCA_017543725.1. GTDB lineage: Bacteria > Bacillota > Clostridia > Oscillospirales > Acutalibacteraceae > Eubacterium_R. The sequence goes on along the minus strand of JAFYFO010000054.1, from coordinate 405 downwards.
TACAAATCATTTCCTCGGCGAAGAAATCTGCCGCAAAAAGACAGGCGATATAATCAGAGCAGTCCGCGCTTCAAGAAAGGCTCCCGGAGAAGACAGAATTTATATCGCAGGCGAAAAGGAATATAACATCTGGAAAGAAAGAGAGCCAAACGGAGTTCCGATTAACGAATCCGTTCAGGGCGAACTCAACGCAGTAAGGGACGAACTCGGTCTTGATTACACCTTCCCCTGGGAAGAGGGCTACAAGGGCTATGAGAGCGATTATGTTCCCTCAGCACACATTGAAAGAAAATAAATTTTAATTGAGAATGGAAAATGGAAAATTTTGGGCGGGACACCCGCACCCGAAATTCTCAATTCTCAATTTTAGAAAGGTATTAATTAAATTATGGGTTATCGTAAAGA
>JAFYFO010000053.1 GCA_017543725.1 Eubacterium sp. | reverse complement strand
GCGCTGCTTTTTGCAGCGCAGGAACACAGCATAGCCGCCGCAATTAATAAAACAAGAACTATTGAGAATATTTTTTTAAAGTTCATTTGTTAAAACCTCCTGCTTTGAAAGGCTTATTTCAAGATTTCCGTTTCGGCATCTGAGTTCGTCAATCATTTCTTTTTCTTTTGCGCTGTCTTTTAAAACAACATCGTATCTCAGTTTATAAAGCGAACCCATATTTGAAGTTTTAACGGAGGAAACCTCATATTCTTTGAGATATTTTTTGAAAATATCGTCAAAAATTCCGCTGTAATCCAAATCTTCGGGTATCGTTATTTTGAGAAGTTTTGATTCATTTGCCTTCTTGCCGAGATATGCGCTGTTTATGATTAACATAACGATTCCCATTATCAGTGAATAAAGCAAAGCATATGCAATATATCCCATTCCGAGAATCAAACCGCAGCCCATTGTTAAAAAGATTGTAACAATATCTTTTCCGTTTCCCGGAGCGCTTCTGAATCTGACAAGGCTGAACGCACCTGCAACAGCAACTCCTGCGCCGACATTTCCGTTAACCATCATAATAACAACGCAAACCGCCGCAGGTAACAGTGCAATTGCAGTGTTGAAACTTTTTGATGTTTTTGTTTTATATGAACAGCACCATGAAATGAAAACTCCGAGCGCCAGTGCCGTCAAAAGGCAGATTATAAAGCCCGTAACGGAAAGGCTGCTTTCCGCCGATGATGAAAAGATGCTTGAAAAAATTGTACTAAGCATATTTTTGTCCTCCCGAATTTCTTCTCATAATTGATTGATATGCTTTTGCATATTTTGAAAATGATGTTTTGTATATTTCGTTTTCGCTGAGGATTTTTGTGAACCAAAGCGGCATTGCTCCCGAGCATTTAACTTCCATAAGAACTTCGCCCCTGTTTAATATCGGATTTCCGTAAACTCCGCTGCTCAGCGAAACATCCCAATCGCGCCAGAGAATATTTCTGTCAAAAGTTATTCGAAAATCGCTGTCGTCTTTTCCGTAGAATGCTTCTCTTTCATATGAGATGAAAACAGCCTCGCGAAGATTTTTGTATCTTTCAATAAAGTATTTTATCTCGTTTGATATCTGAGTGTTCTGCGTTGAAGTTTTGTTTAAAAAGCATTTCGCTCCGCTTTGAGTTGTTATAACTCTTCTCTTGTAAACAACGCTGTCGTATTTCTTCTTTATTTCAAGGAAAACAGGCGTCTTCCTATTTTCCGTTCCATAACTTCTGAGCCTCAGTTTTTCTTTATAAATCGGGCTTTCCATTGAACGCCTTATCAAAAGAAAATCGGGAGTGTCGTAATATATGTTGCAAATCGTGCTTTTTCCGAATTCATCGGGTTTGATTTGCTCTTTTATGCAATCAAGTATTTTTTTCTGCTGATTTAATGTTATCAGATACTTTGTTTCAACTCTGTTGAAATTTGTCTGAATTTTCATTTTATCACGCCCTTTCTGTTTTCAATCATATCCGCAAACCTTAAACGAAAATTAAAGAAAAAAAGAAATCCAAAAATTAATCCGAATTTCTTTTTCTTGCCGATATATTAATAATGTTTATTTCGGGGTGATTGAAGAGCCTGAACGGAAATTCCGAATTTCCAAGCCCCCTTGAAATAATCAGTTTCGGTCTTTCTCCGAAAGAGCCCCTTGCGTATTTCGGGAATAATCCCTGACCGGGAGCAAAAACAGGACCGATAAACGGAAGAATGAACTGACCGCCGTGTGCGTGACCCGATAACTGAATATCAAAATCAAACTGTGAATAATTCAACTCTTTTTGCCCTTCAAAATTTTCGGGGCAGTGGGATAAAACAATTTTAAATCCCGGGGATTTTTCAAATTCTTCAAAATATGGTTTCATATCCGGATATTCAAAAATTCCTGCTTTTCGCGCTCTGTAATCCTTATGGTCAGCCATATTTTCATCAAGCCCTAAAATG
>JAFYFO010000052.1 GCA_017543725.1 Eubacterium sp. | reverse complement strand
GGAAGTTTCTGAAAAATGTTGTTTGACCTACATAAGGTACATGGTGTTCTGCAATAATTGCCGCAAGGTCTTTTCTGTATTCAACCTTACCGCCCGAATTCTTGCCGACTGGAGTTGTTGTTGTGTCTGCAAACATCGGGGTTGCGGAAGAACGCTGAATACCCGTGTTCATATAAGCGCCGTTATCATAGCAGACATAAACCATATCGTGGTTTCTTTCCATAGCGCCCGAAAGCGACTGGAAACCGATATCATATGTTCCGCCGTCTCCGCCGAAGGTTATAAACTTGAAAGTTTCGTCTTCTTTGAGTTTTCCCTTGCGCTTCATAACATTATATGCGCCTTCAACGCCTGCAAGAGTTGCGCCTGCGTTTTCAAATGCGTTATGAATATATGAATCTTTATATGCGGTGTAGGGATACATAAAACTTGAAACTTCAAGGCATCCCGTTGCGTTGCCGATAACTGCTTTATCACCTTCGTGAATTGCTTTGAGAACATTTCTTACCGCAATTGTTCCGCCGCATCCTGCGCACATTCTGTGACCGGGAACAAGCCTGTCTTCTCTGGACACAAATTCTTTAAAATCGTACATCTCATTCCCCCCTATTCTCTGACGCCCATATATCTGTATGGGTTTTTAACTTCACCGTCTTTTGCCGCTTTTTCAAGTTCGGCATAAACATTTTCCATATCTTCGACGCGAACATCTCTGCCGCCGAGACCGTATACATAGTTAATTGTTAAGCAATCGGATTTTGCTCTGTAAAGCGCGGTTGTTACCTCGCTTCCGAGCGGTCCGCAGTTATCGTTATATGACTCGGTTCTGTCCATAAGCGCAACAGCCTTAACGCCTTCAAGAGCCTTTGCGATTTCTTCTGCCGGGAAGGGACGGAAAAGTCTGATTTTGATTAAACCAACCTTTTTGCCCTGCGCTCTTAATGCGTCAACCGCGTCTTTTGTTGTTCCTGCCGCAGAGCCGATAATAACAACGGCATATTCCGCGTCTTCCATTTTATATTCTTCAAAAAGTCCGTACTTTCTGCCGGTTATTTTTTCATATTCCAATGCAACATCAAGAACAACCTGTTTTGCGTTTTTAAGCGCCTCAGCCTGCGCTCTTTTTGCTTCAAAATAATAGTTTGTAACACTGTACGGTCCGACAGCCATTGGACATTCAGAATTGAGAAGGAAATTTTCGGGCTGATATTCGCCGACAAAATTCTTAACTTCATCATCTTCGTTCAGAACAATGTTTTCAACCGCGTGGGAAGTTATAAAACCGTCCTGGCAAATCATAACTGGAAGCATAACATCTTTATGCTCGCCGATTCTGTACGCCATACATAGATTATCATAAACCTCCTGGTTGTTTTCGGCATAAATCTGAATCCAGCCCGCATCCCTTGCACCCATTGAATCCGAATGGTCGCAGTTGATATTGATGGGACCCGAAAGCGCTCTGTTAACAAGTGTTAAAACAATCGGAAGGCGGTTTGACGCTGCGAGATAAAGTTCTTCCCACATAAGCGCCATACCTGCCGAGGAAGTTGCTGTTATACTTCTTGCGCCCGCAGCCTCCGAGCCGATTACTGCGCTCATTGCGCTGTGTTCGCTTTCAACGGGGATGAATTCGCTGTCCACAAGTCCGTTTGCAACGAGTTTTGAAAAATACTGAGGAATTTCGGTTGACGGAGTTATCGGAAACGCCGCCATAACATCGGGATTAATCTGGCGAAGCGCTTCACTAACGGCTTCGTTGCCCGATAATCTGTCTTTTCTTGCCATTATTTAACCCCCTCCATTGTTAATGCGCCTGTCGGGCAGGTTTTAACGCATATTCCGCAGCCCTTGCAGTGGTCGTAGTCAAGTTCGCCCCTTGCGTGTGTTCCGGGAACAACGCTTATGCAACTATCGGGACAAACAGGAATACACATCAGGCAATGAATACATTTTGAATTATCAAGTTCGGGCTTGATTGAAGTCCACTCGCCTGTTTTGAACTCGGCTGAAGTTCCCGAACCGTATATCTGCATTCCCTCGGTTAAATCCTGCCAGGAGCAGTCGAGAGAGAGTTTTGATAAATCGCTTTTCATTATCCGATTACCTCCTCATAAGCCATTTTAAGAGCGTTCATATTGCCTTCTATAACCTCGGGTTTTGAAGAAAATTTATGCTCGAATGAAAGTCTCATTTCGCTGAGAAAATCATTCCAGTCCATAACTCTTGAAACCTTGACAATCGCCGCAAGCATCGGGGTGTTGGGGAAATATTTACCCAGGCACGCCTTTGAAACTTTCTTGGCATCAATAGTATAAACCTTGCCTTCGTATCCGCCGAGGTGGGGTTTTATTTCATCAATTGATTTTTTGGTGTTAACAACGATTGCACCGTCTTTTGAAAGTCCGTTGACAACATCGCAAACTTCAAGCAGACTTTCATCAACAACAACAACGAAATCGGGATCGTATATATTCGAATGAACTCTTATAGCGTTATCGCTTATTCGGTTATACGCCGTTATCGGCGCTCCCATTCTTTCGGGACCGTATTCGGGAAATCCCTGAACAAATTTGCCCGTTTTAAACGCAACATCCGCAAGAAGCAAAGCGGCTGTTTTAGCGCCCTGACCGCCTCTTCCGTGCCATCTGATTTCAACTGCATTATTCATAGATATTCTCCATTCTGTTTACAATCGGGTGCGGTTCCCCGCCCGAAATTCTTCATTCTTAATTC
>JAFYFO010000051.1 GCA_017543725.1 Eubacterium sp. | reverse complement strand
TTTCAAGGATATGGCGCTTCAACTTCTGCCCTATCTTATGACTGTTTCGGCAAACAAAACGGCTCAGGGCAAAACAATTGTTATTCTTGTTGCAACATCGGGCGACACGGGAAAAGCCGCTCTTGAAGGCTTCAAGAATGTTGAAAACACCAAAATTCTCGTTTTCTATCCCGTTCACGGAGTTTCGCCGATGCAAAAACTCCAGATGACAACCCAGGAAGGGGATAATGTTGCTGTTTGCGCAATCAACGGCAATTTTGACGACGCTCAGAGCGCTGTTAAAGCAATTTTCACCGATAATCAGATTAAAGAGGAACTTGATAAGAAGAATATGATGTTTTCCTCGGCAAACTCGATTAACTGGGGAAGGCTTGTTCCGCAGATTGTTTACTATTTCTCTGCATACTGCGATTTAATTGAGCAGAAAAGAATCAACTGCGGCGATGAAATCAATGTTGTTGTTCCAACAGGTAATTTCGGCAACATTCTTGCAGCGTACTACGCAAGAGAGATGGGACTTCCGATTAAAAAACTTGTTTGCGCTTCAAATTCAAACAATGTTTTAACCGATTTTATCAACAGCGGAGAATACGATAAAAACAGAAAATTCTTCACAACAACATCTCCTTCAATGGATATTCTTATTTCTTCAAATCTTGAAAGACTTCTTTATCATATCAGCGATAATGACGATTCGCTTATCAGACATCTTATGACATCACTTTCATTTGAAGGAAAATATCAAGTCAGCGACAAAATGAAAAACGATATAGAAAAAGTCTTTTCTGCAGGATATGCAAGTGAAGAAAGTGTTTTTGAAACAATCAAAGAGCAGTTTGATAATTTCGGCTATCTTTGCGACACCCATACCGCCGTTGCCGTTAAGGTTTATGAGGATTATGTTGCAAAAACAGGCGATGATATTCCGACAGTTATTGATTCAACCGCTTCTCCTTATAAGTTTTCCAAGAGCGTTTTAACAGCGCTCAAAGGCGATTTGGGAGATTTGAATGATGAATTCAAAACAGTTGACGAACTCAATGAATTAACAGGTTCAGATGTTCCTGAGCCGCTTCGCGCGCTTAAAGATAAGGAAATCAGATTTAAAGAAGTTTGCTCAAAGGAAAATATGAGCGATATGGTTTTCAGGCTTCTTAATATTTAAAAATCGGGAGGCTCAGCCTCCCGAAATTGTTATTTGCATTCATTACAGCATTCAAATGTTTCACATTTTGTCTGGCTTGAATCCGTTGCGCTCTGACAACCGACATTAATGTGACCTGCGGTGCATTTATCAGATTTATCGTGATATATACATTTTTCCGCGTTGCATCTGATTCCTTTGATTTCCTCAGACATTTTATCACTCCCTTCACCTTTATTATTCTCGGTTTAATAATTTATATTCAAGGAGAAAACTATGGCTTTATATGCAATAGCAGACACTCATCTTTCCTTCGGAACAAATAAACCGATGGATTCTTTTCCCGGCTGGAAGGATTATGTTTCAAGAATTGAAAAAAACTGGAACAAACTTGTTGAAGAAAACGACACGGTTGTTATAGCGGGCGATATCAGTTGGGCAATGAATTTTGATGAACTGAAAAAAGATTTTGAGTTTATAAATAATCTCAACGGCGAAAAAATAATTGTTAAAGGCAACCACGATTATTGGTGGAACACTCTTTCAAAGATGAACGCTTTTGTTGAAGAAAACGGCTTTTCAACAATAAAATTTCTTTTCAATAACTCCTATGATTTCAAAGATTTTTCAATTTGCGGCAGCCGAGGATGGTATTTTGATTCCGAAGAAGCCCATGATGAAAAGATTTTAAACAGGGAAGTCGGCAGGCTGAGGCGCTCCATTGAAAGCGCAAATAGTGATGAAAAGATTGTTTTTCTTCACTATCCTCCGATAACAACCGCATCAAAATGCGAGGAAATACTCTCACTTCTCAAAGAAAAAGGCATAAAAAAATGCTATTACGGGCATCTACACGGTGATGCGGCAAAATATGCAATCAATGAAACCGTTGATGAAATAAGTTTTGAACTTATTTCCTGCGATAAACTTGGATTTATGCCGAAATTAATTATTAAATAAATATATAATTTACTGTTGTAATTTTATTATAACTGTGATATAATCCCAATTCGGGTAAATAAATAATATTATTAAGGAGGTCATAAAAATGGCACTTAAATCATCAAATAAAGTTGATACCAACACTCATGAAGTTGTTGTAACAGTTGATTCTCAAACATTTACCGAAGCATGCAAATCTGCATTTATGAAGCAGAGAAAAACCATTCAGTTGCCCGGATTCAGAAAAGGCAAGGCAACTCAGGGAATGGTTGAAAAGATGTACGGCGAAGGTGCGTTTTATGAAGACGCGCTTGAAATCGTTTATCCCTCCGCTGTTCAGGGCGCAATCGACGAAGCAGGTCTTCGCATAGTTGACCAGCCCTACGACCTTGATGTTTCAATTATGAGCAAGGCTGAAGGCGTTGAAATGACTTTTAAAGTAACAACATATCCTGAAGTTAAACTCGGCAAATATAAGGGTCTCAAAGCAGAAATGCTCAGCACTGAAGTAACTGACGAAGATGTTGAAAACGAACTTAAAACACTTCAGGAAAGAAACAGCCGCCTTGTTACTGTTGAAGACAGAGCCGCTGAAATGGGCGACAGCGTTGA
>JAFYFO010000050.1 GCA_017543725.1 Eubacterium sp. | reverse complement strand
TAAGGCAGTTGAAATGACCGCTTTTCTCAACCCGACGGAAAAATCATATGCGCGCCTCGGCAACAATAAGGCGCCGAGATATGTTTCGTGGTCGAGCGAAAACCGCTCCCAACTTGTTCGGATTCCTGCAGCCGAGGGACCATATAAAAGAGCCGAACTCAGAAGCGCAGACCCGTCCGTTAATCCCTATATTGCTTTTTCGCTTATGATTTATTCGGGATTATACGGAATTAAAAACGAAATTGATTTGCCCTTTGTTGCGGATTTCAATCTTTTCACAGCGGATGAAGAAACGCTTTCAAAATTCAAAAAACTTCCGGAAAACTTAGAAATGGCAAAAAAAGCCGCAGACAGCGACTTTATAAAAAAATACATTCCGAAAAGGATATTTGATATCTACTGCAAATAAGATTTTATGAGGAAAAGCCACTCATAAGTCAGCCTACGCTGACAGTTTTCCCTGTATATCTCCCCTCATCCGTCGGCTCCAAGTGTTCGCCGACACCTTCCCCCGTTTTAATTCCCCTCATCCGTCTGCCATACGGCAGCCACCTTCCCCCGAGGGGGAAGGCTTAATAGGTTTGATAGATTATATTTGGGAAGGCTTGATAGGTTTGATTGATTTTATTTCGGGAAGCACTATAAGGTTTTATTAATTATTAAGGAGGGAGCAGAGTGAAAAAAGAAAACGCTTACAGCGCTTTGATTGTTTCTAATAATGAAAATTTCAATAGTATCATCGTTTCCATGCTCCCGAAGCAGGATTTTGAAAACATTGAGTTTGAAAGCAATATTGCAAGCGCAAAAAGAGCCGTTGACAGCAAGGATTTTGATTTTGTTATAATCAACGCTCCGCTTAGCGACGATTTGGGAATGAGATTTGCAATTGACTGCACTTCTTTGCAAAATGCAATAGTTCTTTTCATCATTCAGAACGAAATATACGGCGAAGTTTATTCAAAACTTTCATCCTACGGAGTTTTCACTCTTGCAAAGCCGCTTTCAAAGCAATCCGTTATAACGGCGATTCATTGGATGCTGACGGCGAAAAACCGCATCAGCAAACTTGAAAACAAATCCGTTTTGATTGAGGATAAAATGGAAGAAATCCGCCTTGTTAATAAAGCGAAATGGCTTCTTATAAGCAAGGAGGGGCTTCTTGAACCCGAGGCTCATAAACTCCTTGAAAAAGAGTCTATGAACCGCTGTGTTTCAAGAAAAGAAGTTGCCCGTGAAATAATTGAAAAATACGAAAACGCCTGATTACTTGCGAATTGCATATGTGTATTCACTGAGCAATTCGCTGTAGTTTTTGCTCATTCCAAACAGCCTTGAAAGTTTCAGGGCTGTTTTTATTTTCATCGGATAAATTATTTTCAATCTCGGATTATTCAGTTTATCGCGCCCGATTTTGCCGTTAATCATAATATGGGCGTCCTGACTTTCAACAAGTTCTTTTATCGTGCTTTCGGGAGAAAGATAAAGTTTTGCCTCTTCCCTGCTCTTTCTTTCCCAATTGCGAACAAAAGAATTTTCCGAGTTTATTGAATACTCTTTCGGAGTTTCATCGGCGCCGATAACAACAATGCTGTGTTCACCGTTTGCGCTTAAAATATTTTCGCCTTTTTTAATTTCAACATCCCTGAAAATAAAGATTTTATCGCCGCTTTGAGTTTTGCTTACTCCGTTAACATCAAGAGTTACGGAGTTTTTATTTGAATAAACTTTAATATCATATTTGCCCGCTTTTCTGATTTTAAAACGCTCAGAGCAGATATGTGTGAACTCCTCGCTGCTCCAATGGGATTTATAAAGATAAAACGAGTCCTTTTTTATTTTTCTGTCGTATGTTGCAAGACCCTTATTGTTTTTGCCGATAACGCCGCCTTCGTGACGGTTTGAAGCGCCGAAGTCAAACATATTCCAGACAAACGAGCCCCAGAGCCAATCCCTTTTATTAATTGCCTGAAGGTATTTTTCGTGAAAAATGCACTGATATTCCTCGCTGTAATCGCCCTGAACGGGATTTTCGCTGTGCAGATTAACAAGTCCCTCAGCGCCGTATTCCGAAAGGCAGAGTTTAACAGACGGATAATCTTTATGAAAGTTATCAAGCCATTTATTAAGATAATCAAATCCGAAATCATACCAGCCGAAATAATGATTATAGCCGAGGATATCGGTTATTTTATTCAGCGGTGAATTTTGGTCGAGAATTGAAAGTTGAGCGCAGGTTGAAAGCCTTGTTTCATCAAGAGACTTAACAAGCGCTTCAAGTTCTTTCATACAGGGCGCGAGCGCCTTTGATTTTGCATTTTTCTTATTCTGCGTTATCTCGTTTTCAATACCCCAGCAAAAAATTGAGGGATGATTGAAACTCTGCTTGATAAGCTCCGT
>JAFYFO010000049.1 GCA_017543725.1 Eubacterium sp. | reverse complement strand
CAACAAAGAGTTCGTTTTTTGAAAAACCGAGCCACTTTTTAACCGTGAACATAAACGGCTGATAAACATTCTTAAATCCGAAATAAATCTGAGGGCAAATGAAATCGCAATACTTGCTGTCTTTTGCCCATTTTTCAGTATCGGCAAAAAGGTTTTTATAATTATTATTTATATCGGAAGCGGGGCTTATTCCGAATAAAACTGCGCTGTTTGCTTTTTTAACCGCCTTATTCGCCTCTTCAACCATCTTGCTGACTTTCTCTCTTCTGAAATCATCAAGGCTCTGTTCACCGCCATCTTTTAAATATTTACTGTATTCTTTTTCATCAATTTTCTTATTCTTTTCGGCATAGAAATAATCATCTATCAAAACAGCGCTTACCGGATAGTTTTCGGCAATTTCAAAAACGCCGTTTCTAATCAGTCCGATAACATCATCGGAAGCGGGATTAAAATAAATTCCTTTTTTGCATATGTAAACCCGCGATTTCGTTTTTTTATTTTTAAACCACTTTTTGGCTAAATTCTTATCGGATAATTTATTAATATCGCTGCCGAAACTTATTCTGTACGGATTAACCCACGCTTCAACATTCAAGTCGACTTTTTCGGCGGCGCTGCAAAGTATTTCTAAAGCATCATATTTTAGTTCTCCGCCTTCTTCACCAAAACAATACCTGCTCAAAGGAAAATAATCGGATTTATAAAACGCGTCGGCAAAAGCGCGCACCTGAACGGTTACGGTGTTGAATCCCATATCTTTGAGTTCGCTGAAAGCACTCAAAACATTCTTTTCAAATTCGCTCTCATCCCTGCCGTCTATCAGTTTCTGAAGTTCATAATAAGTTATAAAAACCGAAGTTTTATGATGTGAAGTTTTTTCCTGAGAAAACGGGCGTATTGTTGTTTCTTTTGCGTTGTTTTCACTGATAGAACAAGAGCAAAGAACAAATGCCAGGGAAATCAAAATAATAATTATTTTTTTCACTTGAATACATCCGATTATTGTAGTAAAATATTTGCGGAGGGAATTAATATGGAATACAGATTCGGAAATTCTTTAAAAGTTAAAGAACAGGGATTAACAAGCGCGCTTAGTTGCCCCGTATGCAAAAAGGATGTTGAAATGTCTGTTTTTTCAAATGCAGACGGAAGACTTGATTCAAACTTCCCCTTTTATAAATCAAAGAATGTTTATATTCTTGTTTGCCCCGAATGTTCTTCTGTTTTCACGGTTGATGAAGAAAAAGGAAAGATTTTCAAAAAGGGCGAAAAACTTGCTATCGGCAATTTTGATTTGAAGGAGCCGGAAAAATTTGAAGTCTGAATTTTTACTTGCTTATTTCATTGCAATTAATATAATTGGTATTATTATAAACTGCACTGATAAACAGAGAGCAAAGCGCGGAAAATGGCGAATAAAGGAAGCAACGCTGTGGATAATCGGCTTGCTGGGCGGCGCGCCTTGTTCATATATAACAATGAAAATTATTCGCCATAAAACAAAACACAAAAATTTTATGATAATAATGCCTATGCTTGCGCTGATTCAAATAGGAATACTATTTTATTTTATATTTAATTGATAATTGGGAGGGTTTTTAGCCCTCCCATTTTTACAGAATAATGCAAATCAAGCCGCTGCAGCCCTCATTAATAACTCTTTCAATTGTTTCTCTGAATTTATCCCTTGCGTCCTGCGGCATACGGTATAGTTTATTATTAAGCCCTTCATTAACAAGAGAACTGAGCGATTTTCCGAAAATATTTGTTTCCCAGATTTCGGCAGGACTGTTTTCAAATTCTTTCAGAAGATACATAACAAGTTCTTCGCTCTGGGATTCACTTCCGACAATGGGCGCAACCTCCGTATAGGTGTAGCATTTAATCATATGAATTGAAGGAGCATGCGCTTTGAGCCTGACCCCGTATTTTCCGCCCTGTTTCATTATTTCAGGTTCTTCAAGCGAAAGTTCTTCAAGAGTCGGCATAACTATTCCATAGCCTGTGTTTTCAACCTCTTCAAGAGCGTTTTCAATGCGTTCAAACTTATTTCTTATTTGGGCAAGGTCGGATATCTGATTTAATAAATCCTCCTCATTTTTTATGCTTTCTCCGCATTTCTCGCTGATAATGCTCCACAGATAAGCATTATCTATTCCGAGTTTCAAAACAATATTTCCGTTTGATAAATCCGCATTTTCAACTTCAGATGTGAAAATATATTCATTATCTTTAAGGCGGTTTGCAGCGCCGTAAACGGAGCGGACGCTTGATATGTCGCAGCAGTTATTCTTAACGGATGAAATAATGGAATTTCTCAGTTTGTCATCACTCTCAAGAGAGGAAAACCAACAAGGCAGATTTATTCCTATTGAGTTTACCGGGATTCATACAAAACGCTGAGCAGAATATTTTTTATTTCATCCTCCGTCAGTTCAAGGCAGTTGACGGGAATAACGGGAACTGAATATTTTTCGCTGAGTTCCCTGCAAAGATTTTTTGCTTTTTCGGGCTCAACGCAGTTCATAAGAACAACAAAGGGCTTTGAAAGTTCTTTAAGTTCGCTTATAACTCTTTCCTCTGCCTCTT
>JAFYFO010000048.1 GCA_017543725.1 Eubacterium sp. | reverse complement strand
GGATATGGTGGCTTTAACTGGATTCGAACCAGTGACACTGCGGGTATGAACCGCATGCTCTAGCCAACTGAGCTATAAAGCCATTTCCCGCATTTCTCAAATGCAAGAGAAATTATATATTATTATTGCCGAAAAGTCAACACTTTTTTTGATTATTATAATTATTGTTTTTCATACGGACATTTGTTTGACAATTAAGATAAAAAATATTATAATGCTTTTAAATATTATTTTATGATATTTGAAGTTTTTGAGAGGGAGTATTATGGAAAAAATCAGCAAGAAGCAGCAGGAAATTTTTTCATTTATAAAAAGATTTATTGATGAAACGGGAACTCCGCCTTCGGTTCGTGAAATCGGAGACGCGGTTAATCTTAAATCACCTTCAACAGTTCATTATCATATCAACGCGCTGATAAACGCGGGCTACATTGAAAAGGGCAACGCAAATATGAAAAGAACTCTGAGAATTGCCCAAAAAAGAAGTTCAACCTACCATGTTCCGCTTCTCGGAACCGTTACGGCGGGTCAGCCGATTCTTGCTGTTGAAAGCATTGAGGATTATATTCCGGTTTCCGTAAGCGGCGGCGATAAAGAACTCTTTGCGCTTCATGTCAGGGGCGATTCAATGATAAACGCTTCAATCTGCGACGGTGATATTGTTATTGTTGAAAGAACTCCCGTTGCCGAAAACGGCGATATTGTTGTTGCGCTCATTGGCGACGAAGCAACGGTTAAGCGTTTTTATAAGGAAAACGGCGTTTTCCGTCTTCAGCCTGAAAACGATAATTATGAGCCCATTATTGTTGATGAACTTGCAATACTCGGCAAGGTTACAGCCCTTATCAGGAATTATTAATTTGAGGTTTTAGGTGTTTATAATCCTAAAACCTAAAACCTAACACCTAAAACCTAATAAAATAAAGGAGAAAAAAATATGTCAGAATGTAATCACGATTGCTCAAGTTGCTCAAGCAACTGCAGCGAAAGAGAAGAAAAACAAAGTTTTATTCAGGAAGCAAACCCCTTTTCACATATTAAAAAGGTTATCGGCGTTGTTTCGGGCAAAGGCGGAGTCGGCAAAAGCCTTGTCAGTTGTCTGCTTGCGGCAAAATGCCAGAAAGAAGGGCTTAAATGCGGAATTTTAGACGCTGATATAACAGGTCCTTCCGTTCCGAAATCTTTCGGAGTAACAAAAAATGCCGTTCAGGACGAAACAGGGCTTCTTCCCAATGTCAGCAAAAACGGAACAAAGATAATGAGCATAAACCTTCTTCTTGAAGATGAAAACGCGCCCGTTGTCTGGAGAGGTCCCGTTATCAGCGGAGTTATTCAGCAGTTCTGGACAGATGTTAACTGGGGCGAACTTGATTTTCTTTTTGTTGATATGCCCCCCGGAACGGGCGACGCCGCTTTAACGGTTTTCCAATCGCTTCCCGTTGACGGAATTATCATTGTTTCAACACCTCAGGACCTTGTTAAAATGATTGTTAACAAGGCATATAATATGGCAAAAATGATGGATATTCCGGTTTTGGGACTTATTGAAAATATGAGTTATTATCAATGCCCCGACTGCGGAAAG
>JAFYFO010000047.1 GCA_017543725.1 Eubacterium sp. | reverse complement strand
TTGAGCCTATTGACGACAATCGCGATTATAAGCTCACATTTGCCCAAGATATGGCAGAGTTAGAGCAAAAAATGAACCATTCTGCCGACCCGAATGTGCGCGCGAGAAGCATGATTCTAGGGTCGATATTTTCCATATTACAAATGGTTATCGCAGTATCATTTGCGTCGCGCATAACCTCGTATTCAATTTCCTTATAGCCCTTGATTGATTTTTCAACAAGAACCTGATGAACGGGAGAAAGCGCAAGCGCGTTTTTAAGAATTTCACGGCATTCTTCTTCATCATCCGCAAAACCGCCGCCCGTTCCGCCGAGAGTAAACGCAGGACGAAGAACAACGGGATAGCCGATTTCCTCAGCGGCGCGAAGTCCGTCTTCAAGAGTGTTTGTTATCTCGCTGGGTAAAACAGGCTCGCCGAGCGTTTCACAGAGTTCCTTGAACTTCTCTCTGTCTTCCGCTCTTTCAATTGCTTCAAAAGATGTTCCGAGGATTTCAACATCACATTCTCTTAAAACGCCCTTTCTTGCGAGTTGAACGGCAAGATTAAGACCGGTTTGTCCGCCGAGTGAGGGAAGAATGGCGTCCGGGCGCTCGTGGCGGATAATTCTTGCAACATATTCAAGGGTTAAAGGTTCCATATAAACCTTATCGGCAATATCTGTATCCGTCATTATGGTTGCGGGGTTGGAGTTGATAAGAACAACTTCATAGCCCTCCTCGCGAAGCGCAAGGCAAGCCTGAGTTCCCGAATAGTCGAATTCAGCAGCCTGTCCTATAACAATGGGACCCGACCCGATAACAAGAACTTTATTGATATCCGTGCGTTTAGGCATTGTTCTTTCCCTCCTTTTCCATCAACTTAATAAATTCATCAAAGAGATATTCGCTGTCCTGCGGACCCGGGGCGCTTTCGGGGTGGTACTGAACGGAGAATATTCTATTCTCTTTTGATTCAACTCCCTCAGCCGTGTTATCAAGCAGGTTGATATGAGTCATTTCAAGTTCCGTTCCTTCAAGCGAAGCGGTGTCAACAGCGTATGAATGGTTTTGCGAAGTTATTTCAAGTTTGCCTGTTTTAAGATTCTTAACAGGGTGATTTCCGCCCCTGTGGCCGAATTTCATCTTGAAAGTTTTAGCGCCGAGCGCAAGCGAAATCATCTGATGTCCGAGGCAGATTCCGAAAATCGGAAGCGTTCCTTTCAGCGCCCTGACAACTTCAATAACTTCCGTTACATCTTCGGGGTTTCCGGGACCGTTTGAAAGAAACAGTCCGTCGGGTTTCATTGAAAGGATTTCCTCAGCGGTTGTGTTATAGGGAACAACCGTAACATTGCAGCCCTTTTCGTTGAGTTTGCGAACGATATTCATTTTCATTCCGCAATCAATCGCAACAACATCGTATTTATGATTTGGAGTTCTTGAATACCAGCGCTTTTTGCAGGAAACGCGTGAAACCATATCGGTTGGTATTCTGTAATTAATCAGCATTTTATAAGCCTTGTCAAAGGGCATATCCGCATCGCAAATCATAACTTTCTGGCTTCCTTCATCGCGGCTAATACGGGTTATCATTCTTGTGTCAACTCCGCTGATTCCGGGAATATCATATTCATCAAGAACTTCTGAAAGAGTTTTTGTATATCGGAAGTTCGACGGCAAATCATTATATTCACGAACAATCAGACCGCCCATAGTCGGAACTCTTGTTTCGAAATCCTCATCGCATATGCCGTAGTTTCCAATCAGAGGATAGGTCATACAAACCATCTGGTCCGTGTACGACGGGTCGCTCATAATTTCCTGATAGCCCACCATTGAAGTGTTGAAAACGATTTCGTTTATAGCGGTTTTTTCAGCGCCGAATCCGTAGCCGTAAAACTCCCGTCCGTTT
>JAFYFO010000046.1 GCA_017543725.1 Eubacterium sp. | reverse complement strand
GCGTGGATAATTGTTTCGTTTTCCTTATATTTTCTCGCGTATTCAACACCGAGAGCAATATGGCTTCCTTCCATTTCGTGGTCAAGCGCCTTTCCGATATCGTGAAGGAGACCTGCGCGCCTTGCGGCTTTTTCGTCTGCGCCGAGTTCGGCAGCCATAAGACCTGCGATATAGGAAACTTCAAGCGAGTGTTTGAGAACGCTCTGACCGTAGGAAGTTCTGTATTTAAGTTTTCCGAGAAGTTTAACAAGTTCGGGGTGGATTGAGCCGCAGTTTGCACTGATAACGGCTTTTTCGCCCTCGGATTTGATGATAGCCTCAACTTCGCGTTTAGACTTATCAAACATCTCTTCAATTCTTGTCGGATGAATTCTGCCGTCCTGAATGAGTTTTTCAAGAGTGAGCCTTGCAATCTCTCTTCTGACGGGGTCGAATGAACTGACTGTTATAGCCTCGGGCGTGTCGTCAATAATGAGTTCAACGCCTGTTATCTGTTCGATAGAGCGGATATTTCTTCCTTCTCTTCCGATAATTCTTCCCTTGAGATCGTCGCTGGGAAGGGGAACAACCGAAACGGTTGTTTCTGCTGTGTGGTCTGCCGCACAGCGCTGAATTGCAGTGCTGATAACCTCTCTTGCCAAAAGGTCGCTCTGGTCGCGAATCATCTGCTCGTATTCAAGAATTCGTTTGCTCTTTTCAACATCGAGTTCGGATTCCAGTGACTGCATTAATTGCTTTTTAGCATCTTCCTGAGAGAGACCTGAGATTCTCTCAAGAATGTCAAACTGGCTTTTCTTGATGCCATCGATTTCAAGTAATTTATCGTCTGCTTCTTTAAGTTTTTTGCTTAAATTTTCGCTTTTTGCTTCAAGCGAATCGGCTCTTTTGTCGAGGTATTCCTCGCGCTGATTAAGTCTTTTTTCCTGTCTTTGAACTTCGTTTCTTCTTTCGCGGATATCTTTATCTGCTTCGGAGCGAAGTTTATGGATTTCGTCTTTTGCTTCAATCAACTGGGCTTTTTTGGTTGCCTCAGCCTCTGATAATGCATTGTTTAAAATTCTGGTTGCTTCCTGCGCCGCCGAGTTTTTATCGTTAAGGGCTTTTTTATCCTTGATAACGGCTGAAATAACGGCGCCGAGAAAACCGAAAACCACTGCGCAAACAATGCCGACTATAAAATAACCTGTCATATCAATAGCACCTCCTTCTGTTTAGATTTTTTACATTTCAAAATTCAAATTTCATCAGAAAAGGTACAGTTTAATGCAAAATTTCGAGTTCCCTATTTAGAAACTCGGATATATATTACACCTATATCTTGTATTTGTCAAGCAAAATTGACAGCCTCGCATAATCTATTGTATATCAAAATCAATTTGAATAAATTTTTTATTGACTTTAGCGCTTTTATGTGTTAAAATCTCATTATCATAAAATGATGGAAGAAAGAGGTAATTCTTATGAACAAATTTTTTAAACGCGCTCTTGCTGTTGTTCTTGCAATAACAGTTGTTGCGGCAGTATTTGCAGGTTGCAGCAAAGGCGGCAAAGAACAGACCGAAACAACCGACGGAAAACAGGCTGATATCGGACTTTTCTATTCTTCGGCAGAGGCTAACTCAAAGTATCAGGTAGATAAAATCGGCGAAGAACTTAAAAAACTCGGCTACACAACAAAAGAATATTCTTTTGCAGATTCAAACGACCTTGCAGCAGTTCTCAACACCGCTGTTTCGGAAACAAAAGCACTTTATGTTCCGACTGATAACACCTGCGCAAACAACGCAGAACTTATCAACAACATCTGCGAACCCGCAGGAATTCCCGTTATCGCAGGTGAAGAAGGAATCTGCAAGGGCTGCGGTGTTGCAACACTTTCAATTTCTTATTACGACCTCGGCGTTGAAACCGCTAAGATGGCATATGAAGTTCTTGTTAACGGCGCAGATGTTTCAACAATGGATATTTCCTATGTTGATGCTTCAACACTTGTTAAAGAAGTAGATAAAACAAGAGCGGAAAAACTCGGTATAACAGTTCCGGAAGGTTTTGTTAATATCGGCGAAGGAGGGGCTTCAGAAAACAAAGTTCCCGAAGGACTTCCGAAATACACAGGCGATAAAGTTTTCAGCATCGGTATTTGCCAACTTATTCAGCACGTTGCTCTTGACGCTGCAACTCAGGGCTTTATGGATGCGTTAACTCAGATGCTCGGCAAAGACCATGTTAAATTCGACCAGCAGAACGCTTCGGGCGAATCGGCAACATGCGCAACAATCGTTAACCAGTTTGTTTCAAAGAATGTTGATTTAATTCTTGCAAACGCAACTCCCGCTCTTCAGGCGGCAGCAACAGCAACAAATTCAATTCCGATTCTCGGAACCTCCGTAACAGAATACGGCGTTGCTCTTGATATCAAAGATTTCAACGGAAAAACAGGCATTAATGTTTCAGGAACATCCGACCTTGCTCCGCTTGACCAGCAGGCTGCTTTATTCCAGGAACTTGGCATTGCTAAAGATTAAGTTAAAAGATTAGCAAATCAGTTAAATTAATCATAAAAATGGCAACAGGATAGTTATCTTGCTGCCATTACTTTTTGAAACAGCATATTAATAAAAAGCCTTCGGAATATTTCCGAACAGGCTGAAAGGCTATGGTGTATTATGAGTTCATTACTTATGTCAATGCCGGGCGCGATTGCGTACGGTATAATATGGGGTATAATGGCAATAGGGGTTTTCATCACTTTCAGAGTGCTCGATGTTGCCGACCTGACAGTTGACGGCTCGATGGCAACGGGCGGCATTGTTCTTGCAGTTCTTGCAAAAAACGGCTTTAATATTTATCTTGCCGTTATTATTGCATTCGCCGTTGGATGCCTTGCGGGCTTTGTGACGGGAATATTCCACACATTTTTCGGAATTCCCGCAATTCTTGCAGGTATTTTAACCCAACTCAGTTTATATTCAATAAACCTGAGAATTTCAAGCAAAAGCCCCAATGTTCCCGTTAATGCGAATAATATTAAAAACATAATGATAACTTCGGGCAACAACACCAAATCAATAATTGTCGGGCTGATTTTTGCGGCTGTTCTGATTGCGCTGCTGTATTGGTTCTTCGGAACCGAATTCGGCTCCTCTGTCAGAGCAACGGGAAATAACCAGGCAATGGCAAGGGCAAACGGAATAAACACAAGATTCAATGTTATTTTCGGTCTTGTTCTTTCAAACGGTATTGTTGCTCTTTCGGGCGCGCTTTATGCTCAGTATCAGGGCTTTGCCGATATCAATATGGGCAGGGGCGCAATCGTAATCGGTCTTGCCGCAGTAATCGTCGGCGAGGTTGTTTTCGGAAAGATTTTCCGCAACTTTGCACTGACGCTTGTTTCGGTTGTTATCGGCGGCATTATTTACTATATCGTTCAGAACATTGTTGTCTGGATGGGTCTTGATGCAAACGACCTCAAACTTCTTTCGGCGGTTATCGTTGCACTCTTCCTCGGACTTCCGCACTGGAGAGAAAAATTTGCCGCTAAAAAAGTAAAAAACAAGGAGGTTGAAAACAATGCTTGAAATAAGAAATGTTTATAAAACCTTCAATCCGGGAACTATCAATGAAAAGAAAGCCTTAAACGGCGTTAACCTTGCTCTCAACGAAGGCGATTTCGTAACCGTTATCGGCGGTAACGGAGCAGGAAAATCAACAATGCTCAATATGATTGCCGGCGTTTATCCCGTTGACAGCGGAAGCATTATTATCGACGGCGACGATGTTACAAAACTTTCGGAACACAGAAGAGCAAAGTATATCGGCAGAGTTTTCCAGGACCCGATGACGGGAACCGCGGCAAATATGCAGATTATTGAAAACCTTGCTCTTGCAGCAAGAAGGGGCGAAAAGAGAGGACTTGCTCCCGGAGTTCGCCGCAAGGAAAAAGAAGAACTCCGCGAAATGCTCGCGCATCTTGATTTGGGACTTGAAGACAGATTAACTTCAAAAGTCGGTCTTCTCTCGGGCGGTCAGCGCCAGGCGATAACCCTTCTTATGGCAACCCTCAAAAAGCCGAAACTCCTTCTGCTTGACGAGCATACTGCCGCTCTTGACCCGAAAACCGCTAAAAAAGTTCTTGATTTAACACAGAAGATTGTTTCCGAGAATAATCTCACAACCATTATGATAACTCATAATATGAGGGACGCAATCAATATCGGAAACCGCCTTGTTATGATGAACGACGGAAAAATCATCTATGATGTTTCGGGCGAAGAAAAGAAATCCCTGCATAAATCCGAACTTCTTGAAAAGTTCAAAACAAACGCAGGCGAAGAACTTGAAAACGATAGAATGTTGCTATCCGAATAATAAAAACAAACGCAGGATTTTTCCTGCGTTTTTTATTATAGGACTTAACTTTTATTTATTTTTATTTCATATATATCATTGATATTTATTTTTCTGTC
The DNA here is from genome assembly GCA_017543725.1 of Eubacterium sp. GTDB lineage: Bacteria > Bacillota > Clostridia > Oscillospirales > Acutalibacteraceae > Eubacterium_R. The sequence continues at coordinate 637 of JAFYFO010000046.1, read as the reverse complement.
ATCGGTGAAAATGATAATCTTTTCAATTTCATCAATCCTGCGCACAAAGCCTGTTTCGGCAACATAAGCGCCGCCTGATTTTTTGTTATCGGGCTTGAAATATGTTATTGAAACTTCGGGATTTTGATTGATATCTGAAACAATGAGTTTCAGTTTTTCGTTGAGTTCCTCCGTTTTTTCGGCGCTCAGTTCAATTCGCGCCTCGGTTGTTCGTGCGGTTTCCGTTATTTCATCATCATATCCCCGGAGGGCTGCAAACGGCGCAAACTGAGCGGCTCTGTCGTGCAGGCTCATATGCGCTCTTTTATCGGACTGATGATGGGGCAAATCAATTATATCGCCGTATTCGGCTCTTGAATCATTCATCTGCTTCACCGTCCCAACTTATCGCCTTCTCCAAAGCGCAGACGATATCGCTCAGCCCTTCTTTATCATAAGTGCTGAAACGCGCGGTTTCGGGGCTGTCCATATCCAGCACTGCGGCAACTTCATTTCCCCTGTGAATCGGCAAAACGATGTCGGATTTTGAAGCGCTGTCGCAGGCGATATGACCGGGAAATGAGTGAACATCATCAACCAACTGAATTTTGTCTTCTGCCCAGGCAGTGCCGCAAACGCCCCTGCCTTTTTCAATTTT
>JAFYFO010000045.1 GCA_017543725.1 Eubacterium sp. | reverse complement strand
CACTATATTTTAATTATAATAAAAAACGAGGATTGAATATGTTTGGTCAGAAGAAATCAAAAGGTCTGAATATTATCATTGTCGGCTGTTCAAGAGTCGGCGTAACCCTTGTTGAGCAACTTAGTTCCGAGGGTCATGATATAACGATTGTTGATAAAGACAGAGAGAAAGTCAATGAAGTTTCCTCAATGTATGATATTATGGGAGTTGTCGGAAACGGAGCGAGTTTCGGCGTTCAGGTTGAAGCGGGAATTAAAGACGCTAATCTGATTATCGCAGTAACCGAATCCGATGAACTCAATCTTCTTTGCTGCACTGTTGCAAGAAGAGTCGGAAACTGCGCCGCTATTGCAAGAGTCCGCAATCCCGAATACAGCATTGAAGTTGAATATCTGCGCGAGAAATTAGGTCTTGAGATGATTATTAATCCCGACCTTGAGGCTTCAAGAGAAATGACAAGAATTCTTTGCCTTCCAAACGCGCTTGAAGTTAACGCGTTTGCTCACGGTCAGGCTGAATTAATCAAAATCAAAGTTCCCAAGGGCAATATGCTTGACGGAATTAATGTTTCCGATGTCGGCGCTCAGACTGAGGGAGTTTTGATTACCGCAGTTGAAAGAGACGGCCATGTTTTCATCCCGTCAGGGGATTTCACAATTGAGGCAGACGATATTCTTTCTTTCGTTACTGCAAGAAAAACGGTTAAAACCTTCTTCAAAACAATTGGATTTAAAACAAACACGGTTAAGAATATTCTTATCGTCGGCGGCGGTTTAACAGGATATTATCTTGCAAAGCAATTGCTCCATGTCGGAATAGATGTCAAGATTATTGAAAAAGATAAAAAGCGCTGCGACGAACTGAGCATTCTTCTTCCCAAGGCTGTTATCATCAACGGCGACGGAACGGATGAAGAACTTCTTAAAGAAGAGGGCGTTGAAGATGTTGAATCCTTCATTCCGCTGACAGGTTCCGATGAAGAAAACATTCTTTTAACAATGTATGCAAACAACGCCTCGGATGTTGAAGCAAAGGTTATAACAAAGATTAACCGAATGACTTATAACAGCGTTATTTCAAAACTTGACCTCGGCTCGGTTATTTATCCCAAATATATAACAACCGAAGCGATTGTTGCCTATGTCAGAGCGAAATCCGCTTCAAGAGGCAATAATATCGAAACTCTTTCTCATTTATATGAGCAAAAGGTTGAGGCGATTGAATTCAGGGTTAATGAAGAAAGCATTATAACAAATGTTCCGCTTATGAATCTTGATTTAAAAGAAGATTTGCTTATTGCATTTATTAACCGCCACGGAAAAATCATAATCCCCAGCGGTCAGGATTGCATTAAAGCGGGCGACACCGTTATGATAGTAACAACTCAAAAAGGACTCGTTGATTTAAGCGATATTTTGGAATAATTATGAATATATCAATTATAAGAAGAATTCTCGGTTATGTTTTGTTCCTTGAATCGGCTTTAATGCTTGTTCCATCCCTGGTTGGAGCAATCTACCATGAAAAAGAAAGTTTTGCATATTTAATAACTGCAGCAATCTGCCTTTTTGTCGGCGCTGCAATTGGCTTTAAAAAGCCGGGAAACACAGTTTTTTATCTTAAAGACGGCTGCGTTGCAACTGCACTCAGTTGTATTGTTTTAAGTCTTTTCGGATGTTTGCCGTTTTTGATAACAAAGGAAATCCCAAGGTTTATAGACGCTCTTTTTGAAACCGTTTCAGGCTTCACAACAACGGGAACAACAATAATAAACGATGTTGAGATTATTTCCCACGCTTCCCTTATCTGGAGAAGTTTAACCCACTGGGTCGGCGGTATGGGCGTTCTTGTTTTCCTTATGGCTGTTGTTCCGCTCAGCGGCGGCTCAAACATCAATCTTATGAAAGCGGAAAGCCCGGGTCCTTCAGTCGGAAAAATCGTTCCGAAAATGAAGCAAACCGCAAGATGGCTCTATGTTATTTATGTTGGCTTAACACTTGGCGAAGTTGTTTTTCTTCTCTTCGGCGGAGTTAATGTTTTTGAAGCGTTTGCAACAGCAACTGCAACCGCCGGAACCGGTGGATTCGGAGTCAGAAATTCAAGTATCGGCGAATATTCACCTTATGTTCAGTGGGTTGTAACAGCCTTTATGATTCTCTTCGGAGTTAATTTCAACGCCTATTATTTCATCATTATGAGGCAGTTCAAAAAGGCTCTTGCAATCGAGGAAATCAGGGCATATTTCATTATTATAACAGCAAGTGCGCTGATTATTTTCTCAAATATTTTCAGAATGTATCCTAGCGCTTCGGAAGCAATCAGACATTCATTCTTCCAGGTTGCCGCCGTTATAACAACAACAGGTTTCACAACAACGGATTTCGACCAGTGGCCGTCAATTTCTAAAACAATAATGGTTCTTCTGATGTTTATCGGCGCGTGCGCAGGAAGCACGGGCGGCGGAATCAAGATTTCAAGATATATCATTTCTTTCAAATCCGTTGCAAGGGAAATAAAACTTTTCCTCCATCCGAAAAGCGTCAGCAAAGTTAAGATGGATTCAAAAACCGTTGATAATGATGTTATAAGAACAACCAATCTTTATTTTATAACATTTATAATGATATTCGTTATCTCGCTTCTTCTTGTTTCGATAGAAGGCAGGGATTTAACTTCAAACTTCACAGCCGTAGCGTCTGAAATGAATAATATCGGACCCGGTCTCAGCACAGCCGGAGCAACGGAGAATTTTTCATCGTTCACCGTTCTTTCAAAATGTGTTTTCATCTTTGATATGCTTGCGGGCAGGCTCGAACTCTTCCCGATGCTTATGCTCTTCCACCCGGTTTTGTGGAAAGACACAGTTAAGCAGGGAGTTAACGATATTAAGAAAAAGAAAAGACTTTCGACAAAGTAAAAATCAAAACCCTGCGGAAAAATTCCGCAGGGTTTAAATTTTGAAAATAAACACTATTAATCCATAGAGAACTGCACTGTACTTTTCTTATGTACTGTGCTATAATGAATCCGACAAATCGGGATTTGAAAGGGAAAAAGTTATGAATGAAGAAATCAAAAATCAAATTTCTGCTGCAGATAGAGCAATCAAAGAAGAACGCTTCGACGATCTGATGAATTTTTATACCGATGACGCGGTGCTAGTGGTGCGTCCAGGGCTGGAAGTGCAGGGTAAAGAAGCTATCAAAAGTGCGTTCATTAAGATTGCTGCTTACTTTAAGAACAGCGTAGTTCCTACGCAGGGAAATATGCTGATGATCGAGGCGGGCGATACCGTGCTTGTCCTTTCTCAGACGCTTTTGGACGTGGAGAACAAGGACACCTCTGAGTACAGTATGGATCGCAGAGCGACCTATGTATACAGAAGGATCGGCGATAAATGGCTCTGCGCAATCGACAATTCCTATGGAACAACGCT
>JAFYFO010000398.1 GCA_017543725.1 Eubacterium sp. | reverse complement strand
TCGTTCAAGAGAATTCTTATGGCAGGAGGGGCACACGCTTCACGCAACTGCCGAGGAAGCAATTGAAGAAACCGAAAGAATGCTCGGAGTTTACACAAAGTTCTGTCAGGAGAGCCTTGCAATTCCCGTTGTTCAGGGTCAGAAGACCGAAAGCGATAAATTTGCAGGCGCTGAAAGAACATATTGCATTGAAGCGCTTATGCACGACGGAAAAGCGCTCCAGGCAGGAACAAGCCATTATTTCGGCGACGGATTTGCAAGAGCGTTTGAAATTCAGTATTCAAACAAGGATAATCAACTCACCTACCCCCATCAGACCTCCTGGGGAATGACAACAAGGCTCATCGGCGCAATAATTATGACACACGGCGATGATAACGGACTTGTTCTTCCTCCTGCTGTTGCACCGATTCAGGCAATCGTTATTCCCGTTGCGCAGCATAAAGAAGGCGTTCTTGAAAAGGCAAATGAACTCAGGAACAGACTTGCAAAGGTTTGCAGAGCAAAAATTGACGACAGCGATAATTCACCCGGATGGAAGTTTGCAGAATACGAAATGAAGGGCGTTCCCGTTCGTGTTGAAATCGGTCCGAAGGATATTGAAAACAATCAATGCGTTATCGTCACCCGTCACAACAGAGAAAAAACCTTTGTTTCGCTTGATAATATTGAAGAAGAAATTCTGAAGAAACTTGAAGAAGTCAGACAGGGCATTTATCAAAGCGCGCTTGAAAACAGAGAGCGCAGAACATATATCGCAAAAACTCTCGACGACATAACCGAGCAACTTGAAAAGAACGGCGACGGCTTTATCAAAGCAATGTGGTGCGGAGATGAAGAATGTGAAGACAAAGTTAAGGAAATAACAGGCGTTGGCTCAAGATGCATCCCATTTGAGCAGGAACAACTCAGCGATAAATGCGTTTGCTGCGGAAAACCCGCAAGGCATATGCTTTATTGGGGAAAAGCATATTAAAATCGCAAGCGATTTTAATAATGAATAATTAAGAATTAAGAATGAAGAATTGTGGGCGGGAACCTTGGAGCGGTCGCCAGACCCTTTTGTCACCTACGGTGACATTTCCCCTAACAGGGGAATCTCCCGCACCCGATTTTAAAAGGAGTTAAATTTATGGATAAGTTATTTGAAAAAACCAAAGAAAGAATGGAAAAATCACTTGACGCACTTGACAGAGAGTATTCTGCAATAAGAGCAGGAAGAGCAAATCCCAAAGTTTTAAACAATGTTGTTGTTGACTACTACGGAACTCCGACTCCGCTCAATCAGATGGCTGCTATTTCCGTTCCCGAACCAAGACTTTTAACAATTCAGCCGTGGGACGCTTCAATGCTCAAGGAAATCGAAAAGGCTATCAACACTTCCGAAATCGGAATCAATCCTCAGAACGACGGCAAAGTTATCCGTCTTGCTTTTCCTCAACTCACCGAAGAACACAGAAAGAATCTTGTTAAGGATGTTTCAAAGAAGGCTGAGGAGGCAAAAGTTGCTATCAGAAATATCAGAAGAGACGCAATGGACGACCTTAAAAAACTCAAGAAGGATAATGCAATAACCGAAGACGACCAGAAAGACGGCGAGAAGGAATTGCAGAAGATAACCGACGACTATATCAAGCAGATTGATGAAATGGGAGATAAGAAGGAAACTGAAATCCTTTCAATTTAATCACCGATTAAATAATTACGAATTACGAGTTACGAATTACGAATTGAGGGTGGGCTTCGCCCACGCCCGATTATAATTCCGAAACAGAATAAACTGGGCGGATTCTTCCGCCCTATAACTCTTTTTTCGGAGGTAATAAATATGGCTCTTTTTTCAAAAAAAGAAAGCAAAATAAAGCCTGAATTTGAAGTTTTGCCGAATCATTTGGGAATAATAATGGACGGCAACGGCAGATGGGCTAAGAAAAGAGGACTTCCGCGCTCGGCAGGGCATAAGGCAGGCGCAAATGTTTTCAGAACAATTTCCGATGAATGTGCAAACCTCGGAATCAAATATGTAACTTTCTATGCGTTTTCAACCGAAAACTGGAAACGCCCCAAAGAAGAGGTTGACGCTCTGATGTCGCTTTTTAAGGATTATCTGCTTGAAGCAAAGGCGGATATGCTTAAAGCGAAAAACAATAAAATCAAGTTTATCGGAGAAAAAGAGGGCATAAGCGAAGACCTCCTTGAACTTATGAATGAGGCTGAAGAAGAAACCGCTTCCCACACGGGAACAACCGTTTATCTTGCGGTTAACTACGGAGGCCGTCAGGAGATAGTCAGCGCTGTCAACAAACTGATAAGTCAGGGCAGGGAGCAAATAACCGAGGAGGATATTTCATCGAATATCTACACTTATCCCGAATGTGATTTGATAATAAGACCGTCGGGCGAGCAGAGGCTTTCAAATTTCCTTCTCTGGCAGGCTGCGTACAGTGAATTCTGGTACAGCGATGTTTTATGGCCCGATTTTTCAAAGCAGGATTTGTATAAAGCCCTGAGCGAGTTTGAAAACAGAAACAGAAGATTCGGGGCATAAAATTTGATTGAGCGAAGCGTGAAACTTCTTTGGCTCCCTTTGGCAAGGGAGGCAAAAAGGTTTGGAAATTTATATGCCCTTCCCTCAACCGCTTTGCGGTTCACTCTCCCTTTGCAAGGGAAGCAATAGTTTTAAGGAGATTATATATTATGAAACAACGCGTTATAACAGCAATTGCTTTGCTTTCGCTTCTTGCAGTTGTTGTCTGGCAGATATACACACCGATTTTTATTATCGTTATTTCTGTTTTTTCGGCTATTGCGGCAAATGAAATAATGAAATGCGCAAAAGTCAGCAACAAATTTATTCTTGTTCTCGGAACTGCGGCTGCTTTTCTGATTCCGTTCTTTTCAAGCGCAAGTATTCTTGAGCCGATTATCAGCAGCGATGTCTGGTTCAACATTATCGGCTTTGTTCCGAAATTCGTTTGGGTAACTTTGATTATTCTTGCATTCTTCCTTGCAATGCTTTCCGACTATGCAAACACAAAGTTTGAGGATGTTGCGGTTTCAATTGTTGCAAGTCTGATTGTTCCCGCAGTTTTTTCAATTTTCGGAATTCTCAGAGACATAACGGGCTATTCAAATCAACTCGGAGTTTATTTCATTTTCTACGCTCTTATTTGCGCTCTTGCAACCGATACTGGCGCTCAACTCGGCGGAATGGCTTTCGGAAAAACAAAAATGAGCCCGAATATTTCGCCTAAAAAAACTATTGAAGGCGCGGTTTGCGGAATAATCTTTTCGATTATTTTAAACGCCGTTGCAATAATGCTTTATAACAGATTTGCCATTATCGGCTTAACAAAAACTCAGGCAACCGTTTTGCTTGTTGCAGTTCCGTTTATTTCGTTTATGGGAATGATGGGCGACCTTACCGCTTCTGTTTTAAAAAGGAATTTCGGCGTTAAGGATTTCGGAAAAATCTTCCCCGGTCACGGCGGCGTTATGGACAGATTTGATTCAACTCTCTTCACCTTACCGCTGACATATTGCGTTGCGATATTTATTTACGGAGCATAATGATGACTAAGAATATTTCACTTCTGGGCTCAACGGGCTCAATCGGAACTCAGAGCCTTGATGTTTGCAGAATGCACGGCTTTAAAGTTAAATGCCTCACTGCAAACTCAAAGGTTGATATAATTGAAAATCAGGTCAGGGAATTCAAACCCGAACTTGTTTGCCTTATGAATGAAGACGCCGCAAAAGACCTTAAAGCAAGAATTGCGGACACACAGACAAAGGTTGTCTGCGGTATGCAGGGGCTTATTGAATGTGCGGTTTACGACGGTGCGGACACTGTTTTAAACTCCGTTGTCGGTATGGTTGGACTTCAGCCGACCCTTGAAGCCATCAAGTCTAAAAAAACAATTGCCCTTGCAAACAAGGAAACCCTTGTTGCGGGCGGCCATCTTGTTACAAATCTTGCAAAAGAAAACGGCGTTTCAATTCTCCCCGTTGACAGCGAACATTCGGCGATTTTTCAGGCGCTTCAGGGCTGTCCCGATGAAAAAGCGGTTAAAAAGATTATCCTGACCGCCTCGGGCGGACCTTTCTTCGGAAAGAAACTCAGTGAACTTGAAAATGTAACTGCGGCTGAGGCTCTTAAACATCCGAATTGGGATATGGGCGCAAAAATAACCATCGACAGTGCTACAATGATGAATAAGGGTCTTGAATTCATTGAGGCTAAATGGCTGTTTGATATGAGGAATGAAGATATTGAAATAGTTGTTCACAGGGAATCGGTTGTTCATTCCGCAATTGTTTATCAGGATAATTCGGTTATTGCTCAACTCGGCGTTCCCGATATGAGAATTCCCATTCAATATGCTTTAACATATCCCGAAAGAAAACCGAGTCCCGTTGAGGAACTCAAACTTTCCGATTACGGAAAATTAACATTCTTTGAGCCGGATTACGAAACCTTCAAATGCATTGATGTTTGCAAAAATGCAATTGAACTCGGCGGACTTCATCCCGCTGCCGCAAACGGCGCAAACGAAGTCAGCAACAGACTGTTTCTTGAGGGAAAAATTAAATTCGGCGATGTTGCATATCTTAATAACAAGGCAATGCTTGAAGCAAAAGACATCAAAGATTTCACACTCAGCGATGTTCTTGAAGCGGACAGCGCTGCAAGAAATTATGTTTTGGAGACGGTTGGTTGTTAGTTGATATATGGAAAACGGTTTATCCCGTTTTGATTGCAATTTTATTCTTTGAATTAATAATAATTGTTCACGAAGGCGGACATTTTGCGGCTGCAAGACTTATGAAAATTCGCGTTAATGAGTTTTCAGTCGGTATGGGTCCGAAAATCTTCAGTTTTAAAAAGGGCGAAACAAAGTATTCGCTTCGCTGGATTCTGTTTGGCGGCTATTGCGCTATGGAGGGTGAAGACGAAGAAAGTCAGGATGAGAGAGCCTTTTCAAATAAAAAAGTCGGCGCTCGTATTTTCGTTGTTGTTTCAGGCGCTCTTATGAATCTTATTCTCGGATTTATTATTGTTGCAATTCTTGTTTGCTCCCAGAATTTAGTCGGAACAACAACCATTGCCAGATTTGATGAAAACGCAAAGAGCGCTCAGGTTCTTATGGCAGGGGACACGATTAAATCAATCGACGGTATGAGGGTTTACACCTCAACCGATGTTTCAACCGGACTGACAAGAAGCGCGGACGACACTCTTGATATGACCGTTATAAGAAACGGAAAAGAGATGAATGTTTCTGCAAAATTCGACACCGAGGAATATCAGGGAAAGCAATATATAAAAATGGATTTCTGGATTCTCGGAGTCGAGAAAACTTTTTCAAGCGTTATGAAGGAAACCGCAGGGCAGTTTGTTTCATATGCAAGAATGGTTTTTCTCTCCGTTCACGATTTGATAGCGGGGCGCTACGGCGTTTCGGATTTGAGCGGAC
>JAFYFO010000397.1 GCA_017543725.1 Eubacterium sp. | reverse complement strand
TTATATCTTATCTGCCAACTTCCGGGCATTCGGGTGTAAACCTTCCACTCGCCGCCTCCGCTTCTTGAGCGGAAATATTTAGCAGAGGGCTGAGCCCAGAGCCTGTGCGCCCTCTGAGTTTTCCAGATAACCTGCGGGTCGGGTCTTATCAATATCTGCCTGTTCCAGCGTTCAAGTTTTTCGCCTGCAGCGCAGTCGATTAATTCATAATCTTTCCATTCGTTTGCTATTCTCATAAAAAACCTATAAATTCGGATGCGGTATCCGCCCGAAACTCTTTACTCTAAACTTATGAAAGTCTTTCTTTTACAACTTCCGCTATCTCATTACCGAGTTTGGTTATATGCTCAATATCTTTTCCCTCAAGCATAACGCGGACAAGGGGCTCTGTTCCGCTGACGCGGACAAGAACTCTTCCGTCGCCCATAAGTTCCATTTCAGCCTTTTGTGTTGCGGCAATGATATATTCATCATTGTTGTATTTCTGCTTGCCTTCGGGAGAAACTTCAACATTGATGAGAACCTGGGGATAAACATTCATTATTTTTGCAAGTTCGCTGAGTTTCTTATTGCTTTTAACAACTGTTTTGATAAGTTGAACGCCTGAAAGTTCGCCGTCGCCTGTTGTTGCGTAATCAAGGAAAATAACATGGCCTGACTGTTCGCCGCCGATATTATATCCGTCTTTAAGCATTCTTTCAAGAACATATCTGTCGCCAACCGCTGTTTTAGCGCAGTTGATTTCGTTTTCTTCGCAGAATTTGAAGAAGCCCATATTACTCATAACTGTAACAACCGCGGTGTTGTTTTTAAGAGTTCCGTCTTCCTTCATCTTGTTTGCGCAGATTGCGATAACTTTATCGCCGTCAACCAATTCGCCGTTTTCATCAACTGCAAGCATTCTGTCTGCGTCGCCGTCGAAAGCAAGACCGAGGTCAAGACCTGCGTCTTTAACAAATTTCATAAGTTCCTCTGGATGAGTTGAACCGCAGTTTTTGTTTATGTTAACTCCATCGGGTGTGTCTGAAAGCATAAGGCATTTTGCGCCGAGCGCTGTGAAGATTTCCTTTGCGCAAACAGAAGCCGAGCCGTTTGCGCAGTCAAGAGCAATGCTCATTCCGTCGAAGCGGACATCGCTTGTTGAAACAACATGCTCAATATAATCTCTGACGGCGGTTTTGGAATAAAGCCTGTTTCCGACTTCACCGCCGATTTTTGCTTTTGGCGCTTCTTCTTCGCCGAGGATAATTCTTTCAATTTCATCCTCGATTGAATCATCAAGTTTATAACCTGTTTTCTGGAATATTTTAATTCCGTTATATTCGCAGGGATTATGTGAAGCGGAAATCATTATTCCTGCCTCACATTCATATTTGCCGACAAGATAAGCAACCGCAGGAGTCGGAACAATACCGATTGAAAGAACATTGCATCCGACTGAGCAAAGTCCGGCAGTCAGCGCCGCTTCAAGCATATCGCCTGAGGCTCTTGTGTCTTTACCGATTAAAACGGTTGGCTTTGCGCTTTTTGCCTCTTTAAGCAAAACCGCAGCGGCAGCCGCGCCGATTTTCATTGCAAGTTCGTTTGTTAAATCTTTGTTTGCTATTCCTCTGACTCCGTCAGTTCCGAATAGTCTTCCCATAATAATCACCTTTCAATTCTTTATATTTCAAGTTTTTGTTGTGCTGAATCTTCATTATTGCCTGAAAAAGCAAT
>JAFYFO010000396.1 GCA_017543725.1 Eubacterium sp. | reverse complement strand
TGAAATTGTTCCGCAGGACCGAAAAACGCCTGCAATAAAAGCGTTTCGGCAGTTTTCGCAATCGAAATTTGAATGATTGATAACAAGATTCTTTTCGCTTGGACTGTGCCCGAAAAAGGTCATAAGTTTCGCAGCGCTTTTCCTGCTTGAAATATCAACGGAAAAGTTCTTTCCCGAAGGCGAAACTTTTATTTTTGCTTCAATGTTGCAGAGTTCTTTCAGTAAATCCCTGAAAAGTTCGGTTATCGCCTCGTTTTCGCTGTGGAAAGTTATTTTGCTGAAAGAGAACATTTTTGAAAACAGAGCCATACCGTAAAGCAGGCTCTTTTTGCAACATCTGTTTTCATATTCATTTTTTATCAGTTCATTTTTAACCTGTGATGAAAAAGACATACTATCTTCTTTCTATATCTCTGTGATTAACAGTTACATTATCCCATTTTTCGCTGAAATGCTTTGAAAGCGCCTGCGCTATCGCAACGCTTCTGTGGTTTCCTCCCGTGCATCCGATTGCAACAACAAGTTGGCTCTTGCCCTCTTTAACATAGAGCGGATTGAGAAAATCGAGAAGGTCCTCAAGTTTTTTCAAAAGAGTTTCCGCGTCTTCAAAACTGAAAACATAATCGAAAACTTCTTTATCAAGTCCTGTTTTCGGGCGCAGTTCTTCTATCCAATAAGGATTCGGCAAACAGCGGACATCAAGAACAAAATCCGCGTCGGTTGGTATTCCGTGTTTGAATCCGAAGGACATAACATGGATATTCATAACCTTTTTATCATCGCCGAGAAGAATCTGGGTCAGCCTCTGCCTCAGTTGCTGAGTGCTTAAATCAGATGTGTCGATAACATAATCGGCGCTCTGGCGAATAGGCGCCAGAACTTCTTTTTCATAATTCAGCGCGTCTTCAATACTGCCGGAAAACTTATCGGCAAAGGGATGCTTGCGCCTTGTTAATTTATATCTCTGAAGCGCAACATGGTTTTTTATATCAAGGAAGATTACTCCAACCTTATATTCATCGCCCTTCAGATTTTCAACGGCTTCGGTGAACGCGTTGAAAACGCCCTTTGAACGAACATCCGTTACAATGGCAATTTTATTATATGAGTCGGATTTTTCCATAAGTTCAATGAAAACCGGTATGAGTTCGGTCGGCATATTATCTATGCAATAATAACCGTTATCTTCCATAAAACTCATCGCGGTTGATTTTCCCGCTCCCGAAACACCTGTTAAAAAAATAATCTCTTTCATTTCTTGTTCCTTTAAAAGTTGCAAGTCCCCGCTTCTCACTTCGTTTGGTCAATAATAAAATGCCAACCGCAGACCCCGCAATTCGTTATTCGTAATTATTCTGTTACGCGAATTTCCATCTCCAGTTTAACGCCCTTTTCTTTTTCAACCGTTTTTGAAACATAATCGCATAAATCAAGAACATCTTTGCACTTTGCGCCGCCTTTGTTGATAACAAATCCCGTGTGTTTTTCGCTGACCTGAGCGCCGCCTTTGCTTGCGCCTTTCAAGCCGCATTCTTCAATGAGCGCTCCGGCAAAATAGCCCTCGGGTCTTTTGAAAGTTGAGCCTGCCGACGGATATTCAAGCGGCTGTTTATCCTTTCTTCTCTGAAGAAGGTCTTCCATTTTTGCTTTAATATCGGCTTTATCGCCTTTTTTGAGTTTCAAAAACAAGCCTGTTATAACACATTCGTTATCATAGTAAGCTGAATGGCGATAGGCAAGTTTCAGTTCATCGCCTTCAAGAGCGCCTTTGTTTCCGAATTTATCAATATGACTGCATTTAAACAAAACATCTTTCATTTCTCCGCCGTAAGCGCCCGCATTCATAAACGCTGCGCCACCGCAGGAACCGGGTATTCCGTAGGCAAATTCAAGCCCCGAAAGTCCGTTTTCAAGAGCAATACGGCAAACCTTCATAAGTCCTGCGCCTGCCTGAGCAAAAATCGTTGTTTCATCAATTAATCGAACATCTGAAAAATCCTTGCCCAGAAGAATAACGCAGGCGTTTATTCCGTTATCGGAAACAAGCAGATTTGAGCCGTTGCC
>JAFYFO010000395.1 GCA_017543725.1 Eubacterium sp. | reverse complement strand
GAGGGAACTTTTATGCTTTTCCAGTCGTTTGCTGAGAAACTTTCTTTTTCAAAACCCTCTATCTGATTATCAACGCCTCTTTGCCAGAAAAACTGCCACTCTCCGTCGAGAGAAAACTTATATTCCGACATTTTTTCGGATAACGCTTCTTCTTCGTTATCAAACGGCATAAAAACGCTGTGGCCGTCTTCTTTATTGATTTTGAATTGCTTTGGGTCTTCCCAAATGTATTTATAACTCATTTTGCACCTCTCAGTTAATCTGCGTTGTGTAGTGTTTCAATTTGGTTTTTGCCTTGCCTTTATAAACATTGGAATATATTCCGATGTTTTCAACGCCTTCGGCAGTAATCGGATAGGCTTTTTTGTTTTCAAAATTATTTGAAAAGATTTTTATGTTTCGGTGAACCGCCGCTTTAATCTTTCCTCCGAGGGTTATCGGCTTTATCCTGATAACGGGGCTTTCTGATTTTTCATATTTTTCATCAAAATCCTTGATGAAAGTGTTTGAATAAATCTCCATATCCCTGACGGGTCCGCTTTCATACCATTCGTCAGCGTCGTTGCTGATGAATATATGCGACATAAAGATTTTTGAAAAACTGTTTCCCCATATGCGAACTCTGCCCGAGGTTGTGCAGAGAATTCCCCTTGTGGGTATTGCGCTGAATTTGCACTCGGATATTTCAACATCGGGGCAGTAGGTTATGTTTTCGGCAACGATATTGTTTTGAGAATCATAAACGGCGCCGATGTTTTCGGGGAGTTCTTCCTCAAAGGTCAGTGAAACGGATTTTCCGTCGATATAATCAATTGCCTGTTTGATTGTGTAGTCGCCGAGAAGGGCTTCAAGCGAATCCCTGTAATAAAACTTGACTTTGTTTCCCGTGTGGAACGCTCTGTATCCGCCCTGCTGGTCGTGAACAAATTCAAAAACTGCGCTCTTGCTGTCCAGTTTCTCTTTGAATCTCAGGAAAACTCCGTGAATATTAATCGCGTCGTCATGGGAATGATTGAAAACGCATTTTTTGATTTCAACTTTTCCCTTGCAGGAGGAAATATGAATTAAATCCGCAAACGAGGAAACATTGCGATCTTCCTCGGGTACGAAATTGCACTCTTCAAAACTTATGTCGCCGCACATCTGGGAAAGCCAGCCGAATCCCTGAAGATAGTTAACATTGAGGTTTTTCGCTTTAACTCCGATACTTTCATTAACAAAAACTCCGCTTGTGTTTCGGTTTTTGTTCTGGGTTATTGCATAAACTGCGCCCTCAATGAGTTTCGGCTTTGAAGAATAGGTTATTTCAATTTCATTTTGGTTTAAAGCGCGGATTTTTTTAACATTGTGAAAAACGCCTTTTTCATTTGAAACCCTGAAAACATTGCCGTCGATATGAACAACCTGATTATATGAGTTTTCATCGTTTTTATAGTTCCAGTAAATCCTGTCTGAGAAAGGGCTTTTTTCATAGAATTCAACAGTTTTGTCGTATGCATTGAAGAATGTGTTTTTTGCAAGGCTGAAAACCGCGGTTTTCTTGTGAATTCTCTGAACCTTCATTTCAACAACGGAGGGAGAAAAATATTTAATAGTAAAGTTTTTCAGAGTTATGTTTTTGCAGTTTAAAATTCCGAGCGCGCAGATGTCGCCGTGAATAACAAAAACAGCGCCGTTGCCGTCGATGGTTATATCTTCAAGATTTTCAATGAGCATTGCGAAATACTTATTCGGATTTCGCAGTGAATCGGTGTTTGACATATGGATTTCTCTGCGCTCTGAAAAATCCTTATAAAAATGATATTCTTCATTTTCAAATGAAAGAATGTCGCCGTTTTTCACTTTTTTAACAATTTCAGAAAACGGTATTGAAAAATTATTCGGCTCGCCGAAATCTTTGGCATAAAGATTCATATCTTTCTCCTGTTTGTTGAATTTGTTATAATTTTAACATTTTTTATCAAATATTTCAAGCAACTTGACAATTAATTTGAAAATATGTAAAATATTTAATTGAGTTAATATCGGCAAAAACCAAATTTCAGTTCATATGGGAGAATATAATATGAAATGGCAGGAAATTTATAATCAGAAACTGACCACAGCCGAAGAAGCGATAAAACTGATTAAAAGCGGCGATAAAGTTGTAACGGGTTTCGGCTGCGGAGAGCCTTTCGGAATTGAAAGGGCTCTGGTTGAGCATTATCAGGATTATCGTGATGTTGAAATAATCAGTATGCTCACCCTCGGCGATTCACCCTGGTGCAAACCCGAAATGAAGGGGCATTTCAAACTAAACTGCCTTTTTGCTTCACAGTCAAACAGAAAGTCCATTTCAGAGGGAGAAAGCGAATTCACAACTTCGCATTTCTATGAAATTCCCGAAATCATTGAGCATTATATGTGCCCGAGAGTTTCCCTTGTTATGGTTTCTCCCCCCGATAAACACGGCTATGTTTCCTTCGGAACAACCGTTGACTACACAAAGGGAACAACCGATTATTGCGAAATTGTTATTGCTCAGGTCAACAAATATATGCCGAGAACTTTCGGAAACAGCATAAAGCATATCCGTGAATTTACCTGTTTTGTTGAAATAGACGAGCCGCTTCCCGAAGTTAAAACGGTTAATATTTCAAGCGTTGAAATGGAAATCGGAAGATATTGCGCGTCCCTTATCAAAGACGGAGACTGCCTGCAACTCGGAATCGGCGGAATACCTAACGCGGTTTGCGCTCAACTCTACGATAAGAAAAACCTCGGGCTTCACAGCGAACTTGTCGGCGACGGGGTTGTTCCTCTTCTTGAAGAGGGAATTATCAACAATAAACTGAAAAACACAAAGCGCGGAAGAACCGTTATAGGCGCCGCTTTCGGCTCAAAAATTCTCAACGATTATATCAACAATAATCCGTCTGTTGAACTTCATCCGATTGATTATGTCAACAACCCTGCAAAAATTGCTCTCAATGATAATATGGTTTCAATCAATTCCTGCATTCAGGTTGACCTTCTCGGTCAGGTTGTTTCTGATACTATCGGACTTTCGCAGTTTTCCGCTGTCGGAGGTCAGGTTGACTTTGTCCGCGGAGCAACGATGAGCAAGGGCGGAAGAAGCATTATTGCAATGCCCTCAACGGCGAGAAAAGGAACTGTCAGCAGAATTGTTCCGCTGATAACGGAAGGCAGCGCGGTAACAACTCCGAGAAATGATGTTAACTATGTTGTAACCGAATACGGCATTGCTCAACTCAAGGGCAAAACCGTTAAGGAAAGAGCAAAGGCGCTTATTATGATTGCTCATCCCGCTTTCCGCCCCCATCTTATGATTGAATACAGAAAGCGCTTTAAGGAAGAACCTTTCACAAGGGAAGAAATGATGGGCTTCACCTCCGTTATAAGAGAGCGTTCAAAAGAGAGAAGAGAGGCGATTAAAGAGGCAACCAAGGAAATCAGGGAATCCTCAAAAGAGCGCCTTGAAGAGCGCAGGGAACATGTTAAAGAAATAATTTCCGAAAGAAAAAAGAAAGACGTTGATTAACAAAATATTGATAAATATTGATTTGTGTGATATAATTGATTCGATATTTTATTTAAAGGAGTAAAATTATGGCATTAAAAAATAAAGAGCATTTT
>JAFYFO010000044.1 GCA_017543725.1 Eubacterium sp. | reverse complement strand
GGGAGTGAATTTATCGGGCTTATACATTTCTGCAAGTTTATCAAGTCTTTCATCGGGAACGCTTACCATTCCTATATTTGGTTCAATCGTGCAAAACGGATAGTTCGCGCTCTGCGCTCCTGCGTTTGTTATTGCGTTAAAAAGTGTGCTTTTGCCAACATTTGGCAAGCCTACCATGCCGAGTTTCATTTATTGGTTAACCTTCCTTTTCAATTAGTGCTTTTCTTTTGTTTGATTCAATAATTCTATCATATATTTTATCATCAAACTTCTTTTTTCTTTCATAGGTGTAAAGACCGTTTTGCTCCTGCTCAACATCGTATAACTGAGTGTAACAAAAACCGAACATTTTTTCATTCTGAGTTATAGCGTCAGTCAGTCCGCAGTATCTCTGAGCAAATTCTTCGGGAGTTTTAACATCAACGCCGTATCCCCAGGATTTAATCTCTTTATCCGCTTCCCATTTGATTCCGCCGTATTCGGAAATGAAAACAGGCTCGCCGCGGTACTGCTGTCTTCCGGGGTTATCAATCAAAACATGTTCGTAGAGATAGTTTTCAGTAACAAATCTGTCGTAACTCTCTTTAAACTCTTTGGGGTCATAGCGGTAATCATGCAAATCATAAATATCTGTTTTAACATGAAAATTTCCGCTTGTGTCTATGCAGGGACGGGTCGGGTCAACAGCCTTGGTATAATCATAAACAGTTGAAAGAAGTTTGTTGTATTGCGGCTTTCCTTTATAATCCCATGTTTCGTTGAACGGGCACCATCCTATAATCGAGGGATGGTTGAAATCCCTTGAAACCGCCTCGCTCCATTCTCCGAGGAAAACATCAACGCTCTTAGGATTTGAATAATCAAGCCCCCAGTTTCCGTATTCGCCCCAGACAAGATAACCTTCCATATCGGCGAAATAAAGAAATCTCGGGTCGAAAACTTTCTGATGAAGTCTTGCGCCGTTGAAACCGAGCGCCATTGAAAGGGTTATATCTCGCTTTAATTCATCATCGTTTTCGGCGGTGTATATTCCTTTTTTATAAAATCCCTGGTCAAGAACAAGCCTTTGAAAAACGCTTTTTTCATTGATTAAGAATTTCATTTTATCAAGCCTCAAACTTCTGAGCCCGAAATAACTCTTGATTTTATCTTTTCCGAAGGTTATTTCAAGGTCGTAAAGTCTGCCTTTGCCGGGTTCCCGGAGATGCTTTTCATCAAGTTTAATCTGAAGCAGGCAAGTTCCAGCGGCGTTTTTAACAGCCGCCTGACCGACTTCCTTGCCGTTATAAAGCGCCTTGCAGGTCAGTTTTCCTTTTCCGCAAAGTTCAGCCATAACCGTAACAAAGCCATTAATATCGGGATAAATCCTGAAGTTTTTAACATAGTGGGCAGGCGTGTATTCAATATAAACGCTCTGCCAGATACCCGTTGTTCTTGTGTAGTCGCAGCCGTGGCTTTTAAGTTTTTCGCTTTGCTTTCCTCTTATAACATAGGGGTTTTTAACATCGTCTTCACAAAGAATGAAAATCTCGTTTTCGCCGTCAACTGCAAGTTCGGTTATTTCAAATGAAAAAGAGGTGAAACCGCCTTTGTGTCTTCCTGCGGGCTTGCCGTTGACAAGAACGCTTGTCAGATTATCAGCAGCGCCGATGTGAAGAAAAATTCTTCTTCCGTCTTTGCAAAGATTGATTTTTCTGCGATACCAGACTTCGTTTATAAAGCCTGTGTAGCCGATACCCGAAAGGCTGCTTTCAACGCAGAAGGGAACATTGATTTCATACGGATATTCCGCTTTCTCACGAAAATCAAAAGCCTTTTGGAAGTCCTCTGAAAACTTAAAGGATTTGCTGCTTTTCTTAAAACCGAAATCCCATTTTCCGTTAAGAACTTCAATGTTTTTTCTTTCAAATTGCGGATTTGGGTGCGAGGAATACTTCATAATTAAAACCTCCCGATTTTATTCAGTTATACTATACAGCAAATCGAAATCTTTTACAAGTGCAAATTGTTTTATTGTATAAATATAAGTCTTGACTTTAAGATGTAAAAAGTTTATTATATTTATTAAATT
>JAFYFO010000394.1 GCA_017543725.1 Eubacterium sp. | reverse complement strand
AGATTGGGACAGCCTTCAAACGAAACATTAAGCGCTCTTCCGTCCAACAAATCGTTTCCTAGGCAGCGCCTTGTGAGGGTTTCAACGCTTTCGCCGAATTCAATATTGCTGTATGTTCCGCGCCATAAAACCTGATTGCCGTTTGTGTCGGTGTAGTAAAGCGGAAGATGATTTACGCCTTCCTCTAAATCAAGCGATCCAACTATATTTGCATCAAGAAAAAGCGTATCCGTTTCAGCGGTATAAACCCAATTAAGATTATATTTTTCATTTTCTTCATATGTAAAATTACCGCTGATATCGCTCTGCGGCTCATCTGCAAGAGCCGTCAGCGGTGCGCCTGAAATTATCATCAACAGTGCAAGAATAACCGAAATCAATCTTTTTGTTTGTTTCATAATATCTCCTTTCTCACTCAATAACAGTGTAATTAATCTTGTTTTCAATTGCATATTCATAAGGCACGGTATCTTTATAAACATTCATATTAACTCTTGTGCTTTTGAATATCGCGTTTTCGCCGAGGCTTTCAACATTTCTTCCGAAACTTATATCCCTCAGTTTCACAGAATAAAGAGCGTATGTTCCGATTTTCTTAACGCTGTTAGGAACAATCAAATCCCTGAACTCAGTGCTCATAAAAGCATAGTCCTCAATTTCAAGCAAGCCCTCGTTAAGCGTTAAAGCGCTTATATGCGCTCCCCTGAACGCGCCTTCGGGGATTGTTGAAATTCCTGCGGGTATTTCGGCTTCTGTCAGTTTATTGCAATAGGCAAAGGAATATTTGTTTATTTCCTCAATGCTTTGGCTGAGTTTTTTAAAATCAATATTTCTGCAATAGGCAAAGGCATATTCACCCGCTTTTTTTATTTTCGGAATTGAAGAATCCGCCTCAGCGTTTTCGCAGTTATAAAACGCAAAGTCCTTTGCCTCATCAATATTTGCAGTGTTTATTATCGTTTCAAGCGCTGTGCAATCTGAGAAAGCCGCCTTTCTGATTATCTTCGTGTTTTCCGGAAGGGTTATTTTTGTCAGCGCACTGCAACCCTCGCAAAGGCTTTCGGGAATTTCTGTCAGTTCGCCTTTAAGAGATAGTTCCTTTATTTTTGAATTCCTGAAAACAGCGTTTCCGAGGAAAGTTATATTATTGCTGAAAAGCGCGCTTTCAACTTCGCTGTTTTCAAAAGCCGAGGCAAATATCTTTTTAACATAAACGGCTGAAACGCTTTTGATATTGCTGTTTTTGAAAACATCTGCGCCGATTGCATAAACGGCTTTTCCGTCCATGGTATTAATATTAAGGGCGGTGCTCTTTCCTTTATACTTTGTTATATATGCGCCTTTTTTTGACAGGAAGTATTCAAAATCATCATTACTGCAGATTTCGGCGCCCCTTGTTTCCTCGTCGGGTCGGACGGTTATTTTTATTTTAACAACGCATTTTTCATATATAACCCTCAGAGTGTAGTTTGCCGTTATATTCATATTAAGGCTCTTTGTATAGTCGCAGTCTTTGAGCGCAACATCCTTTTTGGTTTTATCGCTGTAAACTGCTGTCAGCCTCAAGCCTTCATATGAAAGTTTTTCGCCGTATATATAATTTGTTTTAAAATTATCAAACTGCGCTTCAAGCGCTGTTACATAGGGCTTTTCGGGCTCATTTTCCGGCTCGACTATACTTGCCTTTTCGGTTGTGTTTTCAGGCTGTTTTTTTGTTGTCTGCGTGGTTGTTTCTTCCTCGCTTTCCTCGTCGTCGCCGAGTTGCTCGATATAGCCCCCGTCTTTTGTTTTTTCGGTGGTTGAAGTTTCGTTTTCCGTAGCGGGAAGCGATGTATGAGTTGTCTGAGGCTCTGTTGTGCGGCTTGTTTCTTCTTCCTCTTCCTCTTCATAATCACCGAGTTGAATAATACCGCCGTTTTGGTTTTTGTTTTCTGAAGGGGTTAATTGATTCTGAACTGCAACGGCAATATTTGCAAGCAAATCAACGCCCGTTGCATTTTTATATGCCGCGTTTGCAGTCATTGCCGAAGCGGCAATAATTGCGGCAACCAAAGCCGCCCTTGCAAAAACATTCATATTCTTAAATCTTTTTGCAGAAGGCTGAAGGGATTTAAGAAAATCATTTGAATTAATCAGCGGAATCAAAACCTTAAAGCCGCTGTTTTCCTCTTTTTCAAGTTCAAGAAGCGCATTAACACATTCATCTATAAGCCTTGTGTTCATTCGGCTTACATCTTTAGATAACTCGTTATCTATTATTTCATTCAGGGCAGCAGCAATATTCTCGTTATTAAAGTTGCACAGTATTTTTGAATTAATATCAATGCAAGCCATATTTTTCTCCTTTCCGAGAAAAAACGAATTTCTGTAGGGCAAGATGCCTTCATCTTGCCGCGGAACGATGAGGGCATCGTTCCCTACATTTTTATAATCTTTCTGATTTTTTCTCTCATTCTTGATAATCGGGTTGAAACATTGCTTATTGTTAAGCCAAGTTCGTTTGATATTTCTGTAATTGATAACTCCTCTATGTAGCGAAGGGTGAAGATTTCTCTGTCTGTGTCGCTGAGGGCATCGCTTATCATTTTTGAATATTCTTCAAAACTCAGGCGGTCGTCTATATCCGCGCTTTGCGAGGGTATTTTCTTAACCTCTTCAAGACTTATATCTTTTTCCTGTTTTTTAAGTTGAGCATAGCGCTTCTTGATAAGGTTTGAAGCAGTTTTAAACAAAAATGCCTGAACAAATTCGAATTCCTCGCCCCTAAGCAGTCTGTTATAGAAAACCAAAAACGCTTCCTGAACGCAGTCTTCAACGCTCCAACTGTCGTTTTTCATTTTTGAGAGGCAGAATTTATAAATCGAAGCATAGTATTTTTCATAGGCTTCCCTTAGCGTTTTATCCGCCTGCTTTTTGATATTTCTGTCCGCCAAATGATGCACCTCCTTTCCCACAGAATTTCATCCTCTATATGTATGTACTTTTTAATCCCGAAATCTTACAAAAATTTTTAAAAAAATTTATTTTTTTCAATTTTCTTCTTCAAATGCTTTGTTTTTTTGACACATATATAATATATCACAAAGAAAAACCGTTGAAAATAAATAATTGATAAATAAAAACTGTTAAAACAAAAGTTAAATGAAATACTCTGCAACGCGCAACGCGAAACACGAAACGCGCAACGCGAAACGCGAAACGCGCAACGCGAAACTATTTAATATTTCTAACTTGACTTTAAAGTGAAATAAATATATAATGTTTATGTAATATTGAAATTTTGGTGGAGGTAATGAAATGGACTTCAAAAAGATATGCAAAATAATCGCAGTTATTGTTGCTATTGCAGGACTTGCTGCAGCGGCAGTTTATGCTGTTAAGAAACTCACGGCGAAGGAAGAGCCCGAATACTTTGATGATAACGACTTCTTTGAATGTGATAACGACCTTGAAATAATCGAGGTTAACGAAGAAGAAGCAAAAGTTGAAGAAGAAAAGGCAGAAGAAAAACCGAAGCCGAAGAAAAAAGCAGCAGCAAAGAAAAAGGCTGAATAAAAAAACCGAAACCGCTCTTAATTATTTAAGGGCGGTTGAATTTTGAATATGGGAGAAAACAAAATGTTTCATTGCGGATTGGTTCTTGAAGGCGGCGGCTCAAGAGGGGTTTACACAAGCGGAGTTCTTGATGTTTTTATTGAAAACGGAATTGAATTTCCGTATGTTATCGGAGTTTCTGCAGGAAGCTGCAACGGCGCTTCCTTTCTCGGAAAGTGCGCCCG
Source organism: Eubacterium sp. (assembly GCA_017543725.1). Lineage (GTDB taxonomy): Bacteria > Bacillota > Clostridia > Oscillospirales > Acutalibacteraceae > Eubacterium_R. The sequence continues at coordinate 2,844 of JAFYFO010000394.1, read as the reverse complement.
CCGTCAGCACGATATAACAATCAACTACATAAATGATAAAAGATATATGGGCTGGCGCCATTTTATCAGCGGCGGCGAATACCTGAACTATGATTGGATTTTCGGCGAACTCAGTTATGATATTATGCCGCTCAATCAGGAGGAGTTTGAGAAATCGGGCGCTGTTTACTGCTGTGTTGTTGCAAACGCCAAAACCGGAAAGCCCGAATACTTATATCCCAAAACGCTCAGACCCAGAGGATGCCCTGAAATAAGAGCGAGTTGCGCCCTCCCCTTTTTCACAAAGGGCTGCGAAATCGGAGGCGAACTTTATTTCGACGGCGGTTTGGTTGATTCAATTCCGCTTGAAAGGGCGCTTGAGGACGGATGCGAAAAGGCAGTTGTTATCTTAACTCAGTTTAAAGACTATGTTAAACAGCCTGTTAATCCCCGATTCACAAAACTTATTTCAAGAAAATATCCCAATGTTGCAGCCGCAGTTGAAAACAGACATAATGTTTACAACGCTCAACTTGAATATGTTCACAAAATGGAAGAAGAAGGCAGAGCGCTTGTTATTCAGCCGCTTGTTGACCTTGACTGCCCCACCCTTGAAAAAAACAAGGCAAAACTTGAAAGCATTTATCAACTCGGAAGAACTCAGGGAGAAGAAATGCTTGATAAAGTCAGAGAATTTATCAAATAGGCACTTAGGAGGAAACATATGGAATTAATCAAAAGTTTTTCCGTTGACCACACAAAAATTGTTCCCGGAATTTTCACAAGCAGGGTTGACACCCTCGGCGATTTTTCACTTACAACATATGATATAAGGCTTAAAAGACCAAACAGAGAGCCTGTTATTGATGTTGCGGCAATGCACTCGCTTGAGCATATTATTGCAACCTATCTCCGCAACGACCCCGATTGGAAAGACGAAGTTATTTACTGGGGACCTATGGGCTGCCTTACAGGATTTTATCTTATCCTGAAAGGAAACCGCGCTCCGCGGGAAATATACAGCCTTTTGCTCGGCGCTTTCAAATCTGTTGAAAACGCCGGTGAAGTTCCCGGAACTGCGCCCGTTAACTGCGGACACTACCTTATGCACAATCTTGAAATGGCAAAATGGTATGCAAGGGAATTTGCATCTTATCTTGAAGAAAATAAAGAAAACAGCAGCATTTTCGAATATCCCGAAACCCGTCGCCTTATAACGGACGACGGACAGCATTTCTTTGATTCGTAAATATTAATATAAGCAAAAAAGAAGGCTCAAAGCCTTCTTTTTTTGCTTGGTTTTATTCAAACGGATTTTCTGTCGGATATGGAAGGTTTTTCGGCTGATTATAGGCGATGTCCTCAATTCCGAGATATTTGAAAGTTTCATAGAGCGCTTTGCCGTAGTTTCCGAAAGCAACTGCGCCGTGGTGCGGATAGTGCTTTTCAATCAGAACATGGCGATAGAATCTTCCCATTTCGGGGATTGCAAAAACGCCTATGCCGCCGAAAGAGCCTGTTTTAACATCAAGAACTTCGCCCTGAGCGATATATGAGCGGAGTTTTCCTTCGCTGTCGCACTGCAAGCGATAGAAAGTTATATCGCCCGCCGCGATATCGCCCTCAAGAGTTCCCCTTGTGAAATCGGGCTCGCTTCCTTCGGGTTCAAGCAATCTGTGCTGAATGAGTTGATATTTAACAGCGCGGTCGGCGCACATTTTGCAGGAGGGAGTGTTTCCGCAGTGGAACGCCATAAAGGTATCCGTTAACTTATAATCGCTCTTTCCCTTGATTTCTTTTTCATAAAGAGAGGCGGGAACGGAATTGTTTATATCAAGAAGCGTTACAGCGTCGTTTGAAATGCAAGCGCCGATATATTCAGAAAGTGCGCCGTAGATATCAACCTCGCAGGCAACGGGAATTCCCCTGCTTGCAAGCCTTGAATTAACATAGCACGGCTCAAATCCGAACTGTTTCGGGAAAGCGGGCCAGCATTTATCGGCAAAAACAACATATTTTCTTGCGCCGATATGCTCTTTTGCCCAATCAAGAAGAGTTAATTCAAACTGCGCCATTCTGGGAAGCATATCGGGATAGTTGTTTCCTTTAACTCCGAGTTCTTTTGCCATATCTTCACAAACGGCAGGAATACGCTCATCGTTTTCATGCTCTTTATATGCAACAAGAAGGTCAAGTTCGCTGTTTTCCTCGATTTCAACTCCTATTTCATATAAGCCCTTAATTGGAGCGTTGCAGGCAAAGAAATCCTGGGGACGCGGACCGAAGGTTATAATTTTCAGATTCTTAACTCCGATAACCGCTCTTGCAACGGGAATAAATTCCTCAATCATATCGGCGATATCTTCCGCTGTTCCGACAGGATAGGACGGAATATAGCCTTTAAGATGGCGCATAGCAAGATTATACGAACAGTTGAGCATACCGCAATATGCGTCGCCCCTGCCGTTGATAAGGTCGCCGTCGCCCTCTGCGGCTGCAACAAACATAACGGGACCGTCAAATTTTTCCGCTATGAGAGTTTCGGGCGTTTCGGGTCCGAAATTGCCGAGAAAAACAACAAGCGCGTTGCACTCTTCAAGAGCAACATCCTTAACGGCGTCGAGCATATCAAGTTCGTTTTCAACCGCTATCGGACATTCATAAATCTCGCCGCTGTACGCCTTAACTATCGCCTCTCTTCTTTTCTTTGAAAGTTCAATCGGGAAGCAGTCGCGCGATACGGCAATAATGCCGAGTTTAACTTCAGGAATGTTTTTCATTTTATTTCCTCCTCATAAAATCCTTTCAGCGCAGGATATAATTGCCTGAATTTATTATATTTTCTTTCATATATTTCAAATGATT
>JAFYFO010000393.1 GCA_017543725.1 Eubacterium sp. | reverse complement strand
TTTGTTGATATAGTTATAAACCTGCTGAGTTGTGTAGTATGAATTCTTGTTCGAAAGGGAATATTCCATGCTCCACTTTGCATAGAAAACCTGATTCGATTTTGTTCCTTTTTTAACCTGAAGGGCGCGCTTTGTATATTTATCAGAGGTAAACCAGCCGTCGAAAGTGTAGCCCTGCCTTGTGGGGAATTTAAGGCTGAAAGTCGGCGTTGAAGAGGTGAAACTTGTTTTCTGCCCCTTCGCCTGAGTTCCTCCGCCGAGTTTATATGTTACCGAATAATAAGTCAGCGCGCTTTTGCTTTTCGACCACTTGCCGTATTTTTTCTTTTTGCCAACCTTTTTATATGCGCGAACCTGGAAATAATATCGCTTTCCCGCTGAAAGTTTTGAAACGCTTTTTGAAACGCCCTTGCTAACCGTGAAGGATTTCGGTTTGCTCATTTTTGAACTTTTCGAGCAGCGAAGTTGGTAGCCCGAAACGCCCTTAATCTTTTTCCACTTAACCGTTATTTTAGTGCAGGAATTTGCGCTTGCTGATGAGATTGAAGCGCGGGCAGGCGCCGAAACAGCCTGCGCCGAAAAAGGAGCAGCCGCAGTAAATATGCAAAACGCGAGCAGAAGAGAAATTATTTTTTTCATAGCAAATCCTTTATTAACTCCGTTCAATTATAAATTTGAAATAAGCGTTATCCTCATACCAGAGCGGGAAATTTGTTCCCCAGACATTGTTTTGAAGAATAAAGGCGATTCCGTCTTTTGAAACATCTTCAAACCTGTTATCAAATTCAAGAATTTTTCCCTTGCCGATACTGACAAGGGGCGAAAGACAGTTTGTTATCCTGAAACCTTCAAAATCGACGCGCCATACTGCGCTCAGATTTCTGTTTGCATTTTCAACAACCGAAAACGGATTGATTTTTTCGCCGAGTTTGTTATATCTTATATCTTCATTTTTCGCCTCGGGGTAAAAATGCAGTGCAAGACATTCGCTGAGTCGGCTTGCGCTCTTATCAAGCCAGATAAGTTCGCAAATGAGTTTTTCATCATCAAGAGTGTATATCGCCTGCGCCTTTTTCGGAGCGCCTGCGTTTGAGCAGAAATATTCATCAATTTCAAGATTTGCAATTATTCTCAGTTTGCCGTTTTCTTCCTCAATGCTTCCTTCGGAAAGTTTATAGGGGAATAGTCCTTTTTTATACTCCTTATCAACTTTCCATAAAAGCGGTCGGCAGAAATCGGAAATTGACCAATGCGCCGTTTCCCGAACATTGCGGGCGAAGTTTTGAATCCAGAAATCATAATCCTCACTGCCGTAGAGTTTATATGTTAAAAGCGCATTTTGATTATTCTTTATAATGCTCTTTCCGTTTAAAACAAGTTTGCAAAGCCCTGCAAAAGAGTTTATTGAAATAATGTTTTCGCCGATTTTATATTCTTTTTCCGTTTCAAGCGCCCGACCGCTCAGTTTCAGCGCTTTTTCGGGCATGAGCGTTTTCAAGGCTTTTTCAGCCTCGGCTTTATGCTGAGGGCTCAGTTTTGAAATCGCAGAATCAATATATTTTCTCTGCTCAGCCCAACTTCCCTCAATTCTTTTATATGAGCCGTGTTTATCGTTTTCGCTGTGATGAGGAATTTCTTTAAATTCTCTTTCACCGCTGAAAACGCGCTCAACTTCAACCATTGAAACATCGTCGGCTTTTCTTGCTTTTTCAAAATCGCTCCTGAGATAATGCTCAAAATCGCCGAGCGCAATTTTAACATCCATACCGCAGGTGTGTTCGGCAAGGCAGAGAATGTTATCGCAGAGATTAATATATTCCCCGCTCTTTCTTTCAAGCGTTTTCTCATCAAGCCATTTCTTTTTCAAACCAATCAGCGTTCTCAGCGCCGCGGCTTTATACGGGTCCGCAGCCGAGCCGTGAATCCAACTGTCGCCGATTTCCGCCTCAATAACGGGAAGTTTATCCTTAACTTTGAGCAGTGCTTTTGCATAATCGTCAAGCCTGCCCGCTTCAACCTCGTAATCGGGGTATTTTTCTTTTATTGAGGCAAGGTTTTCCATAATCTTATCAGCGCTTGCCGCGCCGTGATTATCAAGAGTGTGGTCGAAATACAGAACTTCGTCGATAAATTCATTCTTATATTCACCGCCGTAGTCGCCCGAATAGATAACGATTATATCATCGCTTTTATACTTCCAGACAAAGCATTCCGGAACATTCGGCATTGCGGAAAATCCGTTAACGCCGATATGAAGAAGTTTTATTCCGTGGCGGCAAAGGTGGGGTATCAGCGCCTGAGTGTGACCGGGAACATCCGTCATTTTTGCGGCAATGGTTTTAACGCCCGTTATTTTATCTATTTCATCAACAATTGAAAGACCGTATTCAAGAGTGTCTTCATCAAGAAGTTCCGTATGAGTAGTAAAAGGCATTGCGTGGGGCGCAATTGAGCCCCTTTTCAATGCCTCGGTCAGTTTTTCAGTATTCTCTTTTGTTGAGTGCTGCAGCGCCTCTTTAAGTATCCAGGAGCCCGTTGTCCAGATAAAACTTCCGCCCGCTTTTTCAGCCTGTTCAGAAAGCGAAATTGCACCCGGTATAAAGGAGTCGATGTATTTTTTTCTGATTACTTCGGCGTAATCGGTGAAACCCAAATCAAGATGTGTTTTTGAAACGACGAAAACCTTTTTCATTCAATCACCTATTTTGTGTGTTCATCAAGAGTTAAATAGTATGCGGGAAGAAAATGCTCTTTGAAAAAGCGAACTTCGGGAAGATTTATTTCATCAATCTTCTTTTCCTGCGCTTTAAGAGCGATTTCAAATTCTCTGTTTCCCATTCTGTATTCTTCAATACATTTAATCAGTGCGCTGATTTTATCAGCCGCTTTAACAAGTTTCCATAAATCTTTTTCCGCTTCGGCTTTTTCGAAAAGCGGCTTGTAGTCGGATTTATATTCTTCGGGGAGCATTTTTAAAAGGCGCTCTCCCGCAACTGCTTCAACTTCCTTATAAACCTGCTGAATTGAATCGTTATAGTATTTAACCGGAGTCGGCATATCGCCCGTTATAACCTCGGTTGTATCATGGTAAAGGGCTAAAACGGCAACCCTGTTTGCATCATAGTTTTTGCCGAATTCCTTGTTGCCGATAAGCGCCAAAGCGTGGGCTATAACGGCAACACTGTGGGAATGTTCGGCAATATTTTCACTTTGAGTGTTCTGCATTAACGCCCAACGGTTAATCAGTTTCATTCTGTTAACCATTGCAAAAAAGTTATAATGCTTCATCATTCTTCTTCCTTTATAATATCGAGCGCGAGTTCCTCGAGTTGAACATCGTCGATATACGACGGCGCGCCGCTCATAAGTTCGCTTGCATTCTGAACTTTCGGGAAAGCAACAACATCTCTGAGGGAATCTGCGCCGCAGATAAGCATTGCAAGCCTGTCCAGCCCTATGCCCATTCCGCCGTGGGGAGGAGCGGCATAATGATATGCGTCAACAAGGAAGCCGAATTTTGCGTCTATTTCCTCCTGCTCCATTCCGAGAAGTTCAAACATCTTTGTCTGGAGTTCGCAATCGGTTATTCTCATTGAGCCGGAGGAAAGTTCCGTTCCGTTTAAGACGAGGTCAAACGCCTGAGCGTTAACCTTTGATTTATCGCTGTCGAGATATTTAATGCTCTCTTCCATCGGCATTGTAAACGGATGATGCATCGCGGTA
>JAFYFO010000043.1 GCA_017543725.1 Eubacterium sp. | reverse complement strand
TTGCCGATTTAAGTTTTTCTTCATCGGGCTTGTCACTGATTAAAAATGTTGTTTTTCCTTTTTTGTGTGAAGAGGTGAGTTTCTTTGCTTTTGGATATACTTTTCTGATTGTATCGTTGATATGCGCCTCGCACATACCGCACATCATTCCGTCTATTTCAAGTGTTATTTTATTCATAAATCCTCCTTATGGGGCTGCGGCGGCTATGAAAGAGTATTAATAAGGAAGGAAGAAGTTAGCCGCCGCTAACCGTTATGGCAAATATTACGGTTAGCCGCCGCTAACCAACAATAATATATCATAACGGAAAAACGCTGTCAAGTCTTTTTGCTGAAATAGTTTTTGAAATAAAAACAAAATGCTTGCAAATTTGAAAAGGTCGTGTTATAATATAAAAGGTTGCACGCAATTAAATTTTACAAAATTGGAGGACTGAAATGGATATTAATGATAAAAAAGCATTTTTAGGTTTTCAGCAGGGCGAGTTAAACGCAGTTATGATGTATAAAAAATTTGCTCAGATAACAAAGAATCCCGAATATAAGGCGGCATATCTTGAAGCGGCTAAGGACGAGGGACGCCACGCGGCAATAATGGGAAAATACACGGGCGAAACTCTTCAGCCAAAAGCCCTTCAGGCAAATGTTCTCGGCGTTCTTTACAGAATTTTGCCCAAAAAAATCGTTCACTTCGGAGTTTCAAAAGGCGAATATATGGGTGGCAACGGTTATCGCCCCTATGTCGGAGATAAGTATCCCGAAATTGAGGGTGTGATGAACGATGAATACAGGCACGGAAATATTTTTAAATCATTATAACAACAGGAGGAATTATTATGAAATTCGCAGTCAGATACTATACTAAAACGGGAAACACAAAAAGGCTTGCCGAAGCAATGGCTCAGGTTCTCGGCGTTGAAGCGCTTCCAATCAGTGAGCCTGTAACGGAGCAGGTTGATTTCCTCTTCCTCGGAAATTCATATTATGCTTTTAATATTGATAAGGAAGTTAAGGATTTCGTTGCCTCGCTTGATAAAAACCTTGTTGGCAAAATCGTTAATTTCGGCTCAGCGGCAATGCTTAATTCAACCTATAAAAAGGTTAAGGCTCAGGCGGATAAAGCAGGCGTTGCAATGCTTGATAAGGAATTCCACTGCAAGGGCGAATTCAAAGGGCTTCATAAGGGCAGACCGAATGATGACGACTGCAAGGCAGCCGCTGAATTTGCAAAAACTTTTCTTGATTAAAACCGAATCGTTGCATCCGTAAATATTGGATAATATGTATAGCAAACAAAAGCAAAACGAATTAAATAACAGCAGAATAAACAAAAATGATTTTGCTTATTGACATTTTTCTTAAACGGGTGTAACCTCTATTTGTAAGGCAAAGGGGTCTTTGAGGAAACTCAAAGACCCTTCTCTTATTTAATATTTCATATGTTTTATAAGGCAACGAAGTCTTTGGGTTTATCTCAAAGACTCTTTTTCTTTTTTAATATGATGATGGGCAATGGCGTCTTTTGCAAAAAACAAAAGGCGCCTTTCTCTATATAATAAATTTTCAGGAGGAATTATTATGAGCAAACTAACAAAGGAAGAAATCTTAAAGAGCGCAAAGGAGAATAATGTTGAATTTGTCCGCCTTCAGTTTACGGATTTATTCGGCAAAATGAAGAATGTTGCGATAACTTTATCCCAACTTGAAAAAGCGCTTGATAACGACTGTATGTTTGACGGCTCGTCAATCGACGGCTTTGTTCGCATTGATGAAAGTGATATGTACCTTCATCCCGATTACGACACCTGGGCAATCGTTCCCTGGAGAAAATATGAAAATATTCAGGCGGGCAGACTTATCTGTTCCGTTTATAAAGCGGATAACAAAACGCCGTTTGAAGGCGACCCGAGAAATGTTTTAATCAAGGTTATGGAGGAAGCAAAAAAACTCGGCTACGGCTTCAATGTCGGTCCCGAATGTGAATTTTTCCTTTTCAAACTTGATGAGGACGGCAAGCCAACGATTGAAACAGGGGATAAGGCGGGATATTTCGACCTCAACCCGATTGACCACGGCGAAAACTGCCGCAGGGATATCTGCCTTGCGCTTGAAAATATGGGCTACACGATTGAGGCTTCCCACCACGAGGTTGCCGCAGGTCAGCACGAAATAGACTTCCAGTTCGGCGACGGACTTCTGACAGCGGACAGAGTTATGACCTTCAAGCATGTTGTTAAAACCTATGCAACAAAACACGGCTTGCATGCAACCTTTATGCCAAAACCGATTCACGGCATCAACGGAAGCGGAATGCATACGAATATGAGCCTCTACGATATAAAAAGCGGAAAAAATGTTTTCGACGACCCAAACGGCGAACTCGGACTTTCAAAGGAAGCGTATTCGTTTATCGCGGGAATTATGGAACATATAAAGGGTATTGCAGTTTTTTCAAACCCAACAGTCAACTCATATAAAAGGCTTGTTCCGGGATATGAAGCGCCGAGTTATCTTGTCTGGAGCACTTCAAACCGTTCCTGCCTGGTTCGCATTCCTGCATCAAGAGGAAAGGGAACGAGAGTTGAACTCCGCTGTCCCGACCCAACCTGCAACCCCTATCTTGAAATGGCGCTCTGCCTTGCCGCAGGTCTTGACGGAATCAAGCGCGGTCTTGTTCCGAAACCTTCTTATGATGAAAATGTTTTCGTTCTTTCAGATGAAGAACTGAAAGAAGAGGGAATTGATTGCCTTCCCGGTTCACTTGAGGAAGCAATAAAGGAAGCGGAAAAAGACCCGTTCATCAAAGAAACTCTCGGCGACCATGTTTTCAGTAATTATATTGAAGGCAAAAAGCGTGAATGGGATGAATACAGAACACAGATAAGTCAGTGGGAAATAGACAGATATATGATTAATCATTAATTTGCTTGCAATGGGGCAGGCCGTGATAACGGCTTGCCCCATTCTCTCTTCCTGAGAAGGGTATCTCCTCCTGCCTTTACAACTGCTTTTGCAGCGGAGGAGATATTCTTCGGAAGAGAAAATAAGGAGGGAAAGAAGGATGAGTGATTCAATACTAAGCGCTGTTTCAGACAGCGTATTCGGAGTTTGGTTTTTAATCGGCGCAGCGCTTGTTTTCTTTATGCAATGCGGCTTTGCAATGGTTGAAAGCGGATTTACAAGAGCCAAAAACGCAGGAAACATCATTATGAAAAACCTGATGGATTTCTGCATTGGCGCGGTTATGTTTATACTGCTCGGATTCGGGCTGATGATGGGCGAGGAATGTTTCGGAGGTCTGGTTGGAATGCCGACTCTCGGAGTTTTTACCGATTATGCGCATTTCGATTGGTCAAATTTCGTGTTTAACCTTGTTTTTTGCGCAACGGCGGCAACCATTGTTTCGGGTGCAATGGCGGAGAGAACAAAGTTTTCTTCATACTGCATTTATTCCGCTGTTATTTCAGCAGTCGTTTACCCGATTGAAGCGGGCTGGATATGGAATGGCGAGGGATGGCTTGCAAAACTCGGTTTTCACGATTTCGCAGGCTCAACGGCAATTCATATGGTTGGCGGTATTGCGGCGTTTATCGGCGCGGCAATTCTCGGACCCCGTATCGGAAAATATAAAATTGATAAGAAAACCGGCAAGAAAATTGCAAGAGCAATTCCCGGTCACAACCTGACTGTCGGCGCACTCGGCGTTTTCATTTTGTGGTTTGGCTGGTATGGCTTTAACGGTGCGGCTGCAACAACGGTTGATAGCCTTGCTTCAATTTTTTTAACAACAACGCTTGCACCTTCGGTTGCAACGGTTGTAACTATGATATTCACCTGGATAAAAGACGGCAAACCCGATGTTTCAATGAGCCTTAACGCTTCGCTTGCAGGTCTGGTTGCAATAACCGCACCCTGCGATTGCACAGACGCCCTCGGCTCAATTGCAATTGGTTTTGTTTCGGGTGTTCTCGTAGTTGTTGCGGTAGAGTTTATTGATAAAAAACTTCATATTGACGACCCTGTCGGCGCATGCGCAGTTCATATGGCAAACGGTATCTGGGGAACTTTTGCAGTCGGTCTTTTCTCAACCGGAGCAAACGGCGTTGGGAAAGGGCTTTTCTACGGAGGAGGCTTCAGACAACTCGGTATTCAGGCAGTCGGTTTTCTTGCGGTTGCGGCTTGGACTGTCTGCACCATGCTGATTGTTTTTGCATCCATTAAGAAATTCCACGGACTTCGGGTTACGGAAGAAGAGGAAATCAAAGGGCTTGACGCAACGGAACATAACCTTCCGTCGGCGTATGCGGACTTTATGCCTGCAATGGCAATTGCAACATCTGCTTCTATGAAGGCGGTTCTTCCCGAGGCAAAAGAGGTGATGGGCGCACCTGTTCAGCCTGTTGAAAAGGCGGTTCCCGTTGAATCGTTTTTAGTTAAAAACAAACCGAAACTCACCAAGATTGTTATGGTTTTCAGCCCTGCCCGATTTGAAGCGGTAAAGGAAGCAATGAATAATATCGGAGTAACGGGAATGACTGTAACAAATGTTATGGGATGCGGTGTTCAGAAAGGGCATAACATCAAGAAATACCGCGGTGTTGAGATTGAGGAAATGAATCTTAACCCGAAGATGAAACTTGAAATGGTTGTTTCAGCCGTTCCGGTTTCCGATGTTGTTGAAGCGGCGCGCAGAGTGCTTTATACAGGCAATATAGGCGACGGAAAAATCTTCATCTATGAAGTTGATGATGTTGTTAAAGTCCGAACCGGAGAGCACGGCTATGATGCATTGCAAGGAGAGGATGATATTTAAAAGCCTTCCCACGAGTGGGAAGCAAAAAAGATATAGATTGTAAGGGCGGATTTATTCCGCCCATAAGCCATTTTGAAAGGAAGAGAGAATATGTGTTCAATTATGGGTTATTGCAGCCCGGACGCTGATTTAGAAATATTTAAAAAGGGCTTTGCACGCACCAAATCAAGAGGACCCGACTTCAGCAGAATTGTTGATGTCAAAAAAGGAATTTTCGGATTTCACAGGCTTTCAATAATGGGGCTTACTCCTTCGGGAATGCAGCCGTTTGAACTTAGCGGAAGTTATGCCGTCTGCAACGGCGAACTCTACGGCTTTGAAAAAGAGAAAAATGCGCTCAGAGAAAAGGGATACACCTTTAAATCCGACAGCGACTGCGAGATTATCCTTCCTATGTATTTTGAATATGGAATTGATATGTTTTCAAGGCTCGACGCTGAATTTGCCTGCATAATTTTTGACGGAAAAACAGGCGAGTTTATCGCTGCGCGCGACCCGATAGGAATTCGTCCGCTTTATTACGGCTATGATGAAAACGGCAGTATTATATTTGCAAGCGAAGCAAAAAACCTTGTTGACCTTGCAGAAAAAATTATGCCGTTTCCTCCCGGACATTATTATAAAAACGGTGAATTTATCTGCTACTGCGATATTGCAAAAACAAAAACTGTTTGCAACGATGATGTTGAAACGGCTTGCGGCGTTATCCGTGAAAAACTGACTGAGGGTATTAAAAAACGCCTTGTTTCCGATGCAAAGGTAGGCTATCTGCTTTCAGGCGGTCTTGATTCTTCTCTTGTCTGCGCGGTTGCGGCAAAGGAAAGTGAAAAGCCGATTGAAACTTTTGCAATCGGAATGAGCGAGGATGCAATAGATTTGAAATACGCGCGGCAGGTTGCCGAATATATCGGAAGCCATCACACCGAGGTTTATATGACTCCCGATGAGGTTATATCCTCGCTTGAAGAATTAATTGAACTGCTCGGAACATATGATATAACAACAATCCGCGCAAGTATGGGTATGTATCTGCTCTGCAAGGCAATTCACGAAAAAACCGATATCCGCGTGCTGCTTACAGGTGAGATTTCAGACGAACTTTTCGGCTATAAATATACGGACTTTGCTCCGTCGGCTCAGGCGTTTCAGACGGAAGCGGAAAAGCGAGTCAGAGAACTTCATATGTATGATGTGCTGCGTGCTGACCGCTGCATTTCCGTCAACTCTCTGGAAGCAAGAGTTCCTTTCGGCGATTTGGATTTCGTTTCCTATGTTATGAGCCTCAACCCTGAAATTAAAATCAACAAATACGGCAAAGGCAAATATCTTCTTCGCCACGCTTTTGAAGGTGCAAATCTTCTGCCCGATTCTATTTTGTGGCGTGAAAAGGCGGCGTTTTCCGACGCGGTTGGTCATTCAATGGTTGACTACTTAAAGGAATATGCTGAAACAAAATATACGGATGAGGAATTTGAAAAACTGGCTCAAAAATACAGCCACGCAAAACCTTTCACGAAGGAATCGCTGTTATACCGCGAGATATTTGAGAAATACTATCCGGAACAATCCGAAATGATTGCCGATTTCTGGATGCCGAACAAGGAATGGGAGGGCTGTGATGTTAACGACCCTTCCGCAAGAGTGCTTTCAAACTACGGCGACAGCGGAAAATAAATCTGAAAGAGAAAGAGTGAAAGCAATGTTTGATGCGAAGAAAGTCATGGACGATTGCGTTAAATGGATAAGAGAATTTTTTGAAGAAAACGGAAAAGACTGCAATGCAGTTGTTGGCATATCGGGCGGAAAGGACAGTTCTGTTGTTGCCGCCCTGTGCGTTGAAGCGCTCGGAAGGGAAAGAGTTATCGGCGTACTGATGCCAAACGGTGAGCAGTCAGATATCGATATGGCAAGACTGCTTGTTAAGCACCTTAACATAAAGAGTTATACGGTGAATATTAAAGCCGCAGTTGACGGTGTTATCTCAGCCTTGCCGTTTGATACGACTCCTCAGACACTGACGAATATCCCTGCAAGAATACGAATGACAACGCTTTATGCAGTTGCACAAAGCCACAACGGAAGAGTTGCGAACACCTGTAATCTCAGCGAGGATTGGGTCGGCTACTCAACCCGATACGGCGACAATGCAGGCGATTTCAGTCCCTGCTCATTTCTGACTGTGCAGGAGGTTAAGGAGATAGGCAGACTGTTAAAACTTCCGGATGCACTTGTTGATAAAACGCCGATTGACGGGCTCTGCGGTAAAACGGATGAGGAAAACCTCGGCTTTACCTATGAGGTGCTTGACCGCTATATCCGAACAGGGCAGATTGACGATAAAGACACGAAAGCAGTCATTGACAAAAAGCATAAAGACAATCTGTTTAAGCTATCTTATATGCCCTGCTTTCGCTATGAACCGTAAACAATAAACTTTTGGGAAAGAGAGATGCAATATGTTAAAGGAAGGACAGGTAAGAATTCCGTCGGGATGCGCGATTGCAGCCATTATTGACCGAAAAGGCGGGTTGATTAACGGCTCCGAGATTATCAAATCCATTGCGCTGATGCACGACCGCTCCAACGGACTCGGCGGCGGCTTTGCCGCTTACGGAATCTATCCCGAGCATAAGGACGATTATGCTTTTCATATTTTTTACGAAAACAAGGAAGCCCATCAGAAATGCGAGGAATTTCTGTTCAAGCATTTCAATATTGATGCGGCTGAAAGAATACCAACCAAAAAGGTTGCTTCCATTGAAAACGGACCTGATATCTGGCGCTATTTCGG
>JAFYFO010000392.1 GCA_017543725.1 Eubacterium sp. | reverse complement strand
TTTCGCCTACTGCATTATCAAGTTCTTCCTGGCTGTCATACATAACGCCTGCAACTTTATAATCGCCGTAGATTGTTACTTCTTCCGAATAATCAGCATTATCGATAAGCGCTTTGATTTCATCAACATTTCCGTATGCGTCGGGGTCTTTGATTGAAGCCTTTGCGTTTGCCTTTGCCGCTTCAAGCGCTGACGCGTCAACTGTTGTTTCAACAGGTGCGTTTGCATAAAGGTTTTCAATCTTTGCAGCCTCTGCCGCGATTGCGTTAACATTCTCTGTTTCGCTGTATACCGCATTTCTTTCGGTTTCGGTCATATTGAGATACGGATATTCAGCCGCATTTGCGAGTGCCTGAGCAATTGCTCTGAGCGATGACGCTGTGTACTTGTTATCCTCAAGCGCTTCGTAGCCCGTTCTGCTCGCCGCGTTGAACAATGCTGTGAAGTCCGCTCTTGCGCCGTAGGTGATAAGTTCGTTATATGCTGTTGTGAGCGCTGATGCGATTGCGTCGATTTCAGGCTGTTTTTCCGTTCCGTAGTTGCGGACATTAACATCTGAATATATTCCGCCGTTTGCGATTGCTGCCGCCGCCGCTTCATATGCATCCTTGAAGGTTGCCCAGCGTGCAGGGCTCCATCTGCCGTCTTTATTATCAGCCTTATATGTGTTGCCGACTGCTTCGTCTGCTTCAACTGCTGCGTGGATGCTTGTGTTTGTTGCAGCCTTTTCAAGCGATGTGTATGCGTCCCAGAGATTTGTGTATCTCGTCTGGCAAGCGCTTTCAATATCTTCCGCGGTCATATTGCCGTAGTCCATATCCGCTCTTGCTGCCGAAAGTGCTGTTGAGAAAGCATTCCATGACGCTGTTTTATACTGCGCTTCGTCCGCCTCAATTGCTCTTGCTGTTGAAATAAGTTCCATAAGAGGAGCAATATTCATAACATATGTTGTTTGAGTGTAAGGCGTTCTGTTATGCGAATAACCTGTATATCTGAGGAACGGCTGATATGTCCATACATAAATCATACCGATATTTGAAGAAAGGGTATGCGCTGTCATTGTCGGGAGGGTTTCTGCCGAAAGTTTTTTCTTTGTTTCTCTCGGGATGGAAATTGAAAATTCGCCGTTGATATATGTTGTTCCGTTCTTTGTTGTTACGCTTCCTTCGCGCGCATTTGAATCGGAACCGTTTGTGTTTGAAAGTATTTCATCAAAGATATATGAATTATCATATATTGCCGTTCCGCTGTTATCTCTTCCGAGAATATCCGACGAGCCTGATGAAACAGTTAAGTTTTTAATCATGTATGTGCTGCTTTCTTCGGTTCCTGCAGAAAGCATTCCGGGATAATCATCGGGATTTGAAATAGAGCCCGATGCCGGAGTCTGACCTGCAACCGCCCAGTTTGTTACTAATTCACCCACGGTATTATCCGCTTCATCATAGATATTGATTGAATCAAGGTCAGCATCAAAGTTTTCACTTGTCCACCATTCAAATGTTGCTCCGCCGAGGTCAACAGTGAATGGGTCATACTGAGTTCTGAAAACAACAACATCATTGTTTCTTATGAAGTTGAGTCTCCATCTTGAGCCTCCTTCGGTTGAATCAATGCTTGTTGTGTTGTTTGCCGAGAAACTGCCCCAGGTTCCGTTTGTTATCTTATCAAATGCGGGACGAAGGAGATTGATAGCATTGATTATCGCTCTTGTTTTTGTTTTGTACTCTGAAATCTTTGAAGTTATGCATCCCTTTGAAACTGTGTTAATCGTTACAACAAAAGCGTTTGCTGCGTTAACTGCAGAAAGGAGGTCTGCATAGTTGCCGTAATCCTCTGCGCTGTAGTTTCCTGCAAGTGCAATTGCGGATTCCATTGACTGCTCAGCGGCTGACATAACAACCGTTGTTTTATCAATTCTGAGCGCATAAATAGCCGCTTTAACAAGGTCTGTCTGATTGCTGACGATTGCGGTGTTTTCATCGCTTAAATCAAGTTTGAATTTTGCATTCGGATAATTTGAAGCGTTGCCCCAAACAGCGGTTTTTGCCGCTTCGGTTACTGCTTCAATATTGGATGCGGCATAAGAATCTGCAGTAAACATTCCCTTGTTTGCGATTGCGTCGTCTGCTTCATCAATTGCAATTTCAAGTTCAGCCGTGTCAACCTTTTCAACTATTGTAACAAGTTCTGCAGCGTTAAGAGCGTCCGCCTTAGCCTGAGCGTTTGCAGCGTCGTTATAGCCTGTTTCCTGGATGTTTTCAAAAATTGCAACCGCCGCTTCATAAGCCGCCGCAAAAGTTGCCCATGATTCGGGAGTATATCCTTCGGAACCTGCTTCATAGGTTGTTTTCTTTGCTTTGATTGCGCTTCTGAGTGCGTCGTAGCCTGCAACATCCTGAGAAACGGAAACGGTGCCAAACGCATCAGCCGCCTGCTGAATTGCATTTCCTGCTGCTTCAACATCAGAATTATTGTTATAATCATATGAAGTTATATCAACAGATGTTGCAAGGTCATATGCTTCAAGAATAGGTCTTAAACCGCCCTGAGTATAAGTTTCCTCGGGGATGTTAAGAAGCGCCATATTTGATGTATCCTGCATCAAATCAAGAAGCGCCTTATAGTTGAGAACCTTAACCTGCGCATCAGGGGTGAAATATCCTGTGTCGTTGGGGTCGTCGCCCGAAACACGGTACCAATCAACATTATAGGATTTAAGTGCTTCGTTCTGAGTTCCGACGAACTTCATAACGTTTGCAAAGGAACCCCAGTAGTTTGTTGTCAATCTTCTCGACATTTCAAGTCTTGTTGAGGTTGAGGGGTCGCCCGCTTCACCCTTGATTCTGCCAAGGTTGTCCGTGCTTGAAATGGACCAGGTCCAGTCATAGTTTCTGTTTGTGTTGCCGTTATGACCATACCATGCGGTTTCTCCGTTAACAGTGCCGAGTCTGAAATAAGGACTGTTTGCGTTACTGCTTGAAGAAGCGCTCGGATACAATTGATAAATATATCTGGATTTGCCTGTAGTTTTCTGAGCAACGCCCATAACCGGCATTGCAGGAGTTTTGAATCCGTCAAGAAGCAAAACCGTGTTTGCCGGCTGCCAGAGTTCAATTGTAACGTTTGCAACAGTGTTTGTGTATTTCTGTGCATTCTCCCAGTGAAGAATGTTTCCGACTCCGTTTGCCGCATAAAGAGCGTTATCGCCGCTGTCGTTTGCAAACCAGGGAGTTACGCCGTTTTCATATCCGTCATATCTCCAGGGGAACATATTGACGGTCTTTTTTCTGAGCGCTTTTGAATAGGTGTCAAGATTAATATCTTTATTACCGTATTTCCATGCGTCATATGCCTTGTTTGCAGCAACATATGCGTCATACGCTTCTGCCATATCGGAGAAGATATATGTTCCGCTCATTTTTGTTTCATAAAGTTCAATTGCTTCCAACATTCTGTCTTCCGCTGTTCCTGTTTCTTCACCTGAATAGAAAGTTATATTTCTGTATTCAAGTGATCTGTAGTAAGCGGCATTATCATCGTCGCCGAGTTTAATGCTGGTTACATTTGAGGATGATTGAAGAGCCTGAATAAAATCTTCATCATCTGTTTCAAGAACATACTGAACAACTTCACCCTCGTCGTTTGTTATGTAAACGAAAAGTGTTCCTTCAGTAAACTCTGCAACATAGTGATAGTTCTGCTCTGCTTCAAGATATTTTGAACCTGTGCAGATAGCGTTATCGGGGTCTTCGCTGCCCTTTCCCGCTGTTTCGCTGCCCGCATAGCATAAGCCGTTTGCGTTTTGCTCAAAATAGCAGTTTTCGTGTTTAGCATAAGCAGGATTTGTCAAAGCGTCTGTTCCGCTGTACATTTTAATGAAGCAGTGCTCTTCATCGGAATGATAACCGTCTGTTACATGGATATCGTTTTCAGTTATGTTTTTAAATCTGAAACCAACATCAATTTTCCAGTTGGAAACGCCTGAAATCGGAACCAATCCGGTTTCATATCCCGAAAGATAAATATATCCGTCAGGAATATAAAGCGCGCCGTCTGCAGAAAGTTCTGCATTTCCGTTTCCTGTCCACAGTCCTGTTGACCATGTCATAGCCTTTCCCATATCGTTATATGTGGGAACTTCGCCAAGGCTGCCGTTTGTTACAGCCTCACTGAGTTTTGTGAAATCCGATGAAGCAATCGGAGTCCACTCTGTTACAGCCTGCGCAGAAAAAGGCATAACCAACAGAGTCGGAATTGCCATAACTACCGCAAGAAATGCTGCCAACATTTTCTTTGATAATTTGCTCATAGAATTACCTCCATTGTTTTTGCGCAAAAGCAATTGCTTCAATTTGCTGCTTTTGCGCCCAGTTTTTCGGTATTAATAGTTAAAATATCTACTAATACAAAATTACAACTTTTATATTAACATACTTATAAATAAAAATCAATGTTTTTATCAAAAAAATATTTACAATTTATTAACAATTATATTCACATTCTTCAAAAACACTGTGACGAAGTGAAACTTTTATACAGTGTATAAATATTTTTGTATGATTTATCCCTGCGAGTTGTTAACAACTGCATAATTATACAGTATATGCGTTCAATTATTGATGTTTTATACATAATTTACAATATTTATACCGCATTTTTGCATAAACATACAAATTTTTGCAAATCCTCTTGAAAGATGCGCACATAATGATATAATTAAGCCAGTTCAAAACTAAGCAAAGGAGAAACTAACTATGGCTAAATCAAAAAAAGATATAAAAAAGGTTGTTCTCGCCTACTCCGGAGGACTTGATACTTCAATCATTATTCCGTGGCTCAAGGAAAACTATAACAACTGCGAGGTTATCGCTGTTTCGGGAGATGTCGGTCAGGGAACGGAACTCGACGGGCTTGAAGAAAAAGCAATCGCAACAGGCGCGTCAAAACTCTATGTTCTTGATTTGAAAGAAGATTATGTTGAAAACTACATCTTCCCCTGTCTTAAAGCAGGCGCTGAATACGAAAGTTATCTTCTCGGAACCTCCCACGCGCGCCCCTGCATCGGCAAAGGTCTTGCGGAAATTGCTAAAAAAGAAAATGCCGACGCTATCTGCCACGGCTGCACGGGAAAAGGAAACGACCAGGTTCGTTTTGAACTTGCGCTCAAAGCATATGCTCCCCATATGCAGATTATCGCTCCCTGGAGAGAATGGGATATCAAATCCCGTGAAGAGGAAATCGAATACGCCGAGGCACATAACATTCCTCTTAAAATCAACCGCGAAACAAACTATTCAAAAGATAAAAACGTCTGGCACCTCTCCCATGAAGGTCTTGACCTTGAGGACCCTGCAAACGAACCGCAGTATCTTAAAGAAGGATTTCTTGAACTCGGCGTTGCTCCTGAACTTGCTCCCGACGAGCCGACTTATATAACCATTCATTTTGAAAAAGGAATACCGACAGCAATCGACGGAAAAGAAATGAAGGCGCTCGCCCTCGTTGAAAAACTCAACGAACTCGGCGGAAAGAACGGCATCGGACTTCTTGACATTGTTGAAAACCGCCTTGTCGGAATGAAGAGCCGCGGCGTTTATGAAACCCCTGCCGGAACAATCCTCTATAAAGCGCACGAACTCCTTGAAATGATAACGCTCGACAAGGAAACCGCTCACTACAAGAAACTTGTTGCTCAGAAATACGGAGAACTTGTTTACAACGGCCTTTGGTTCTCGCCTCTTAAAGAAGCGCTCGACGCATTTGTTGACAAAACCCAGGAAACCGTTACAGGCGATGTTAAACTCAAACTCTATAAAGGCAATGTTATGAACGCAGGCCTTACTTCTCCGTTCAGCCTCTATGATGAAAACATTGCTTCCTTCGGCGAAGACGGAGGCGCATATAATCAGGCGGACTCCGCAGGATTCATCAATCTCTTCGGTCTTTCAACCAAGGTTAAAGCGCTTCTTGACGAACAGCGCGGCGAAGAATAAAATATAGTCAAAAATATACAAATAGTAATTAAGGATAGAATTATGGCACAACTCTGGAAGGGCAGATTCAAAAAAGAACTTGCCAAGGAAACAAATGATTTCAACTCCTCGATATCCTTTGATTCAAGGATGTTTGAAGAGGATATTAAAGGAAGTATCGCCCATTGCACAATGCTCGGCGAGAGCGGTATTATTGATAAGAGCGAAAGCGAAAAAATCGCTTCGGAACTCTCCTCAATTCTTGATGATATCAAAAGCGGAAAACTCGAAATTGATATGACCGCAGAGGATATCCACACATTTGTTGAGGGCGAACTCACTTCAAGGCTTGATAAACTCGGCAAAAAACTTCACACCGCGCGTTCAAGAAACGACCAGGTTGCGCTTGATATCAGAATGAATCTAAAAAAAGAGATTGATGAAATATCTGATAAAATCACTAAACTCATTGAAGTTTTTGTTGATAAAGCAGAGGAAAACAAAACCGCAATAATGCCCGGCTACACCCATCTTCAAAGGGCACAACCAATAACATTTGCGCATCATCTTCTCGCCTACTGCTTTATGCTTCTGCGCGACCTTGAAAGGCTCAGCCAGACTAAAAAAAGAATGAATTCCCTTCCGCTCGGAAGCGGCGCTCTCGCAGGAACAACCTATCCGATAAACAGGGATTTAACCGCTGAATTACTGGGTTTCGACAGTGTTTCATCAAACTCGCTCGACGGCGTTTCAGACAGGGATTTCTGCATTGAACTTGCAAGCGATTTATCCCTTGTTATGGTTCATCTCTCGCGCTTTTGCGAAGAGGTTATTCTCTGGTGTTCCTGGGAATTCAAATTCGTTGAACTCGACGACGCTTTTTCAACAGGTTCTTCAATTATGCCGCAGAAGAAAAACCCCGATATTGCGGAATTAATCAGGGGAAAAAGCGGCAGGGTTTTCGGCGATTTAACAACTCTTTTAACGGTTATGAAGGGGCTTCCCCTTGCATATAATAAGGATATGCAGGAGGATAAAGAAGCGATTTTTGACGCTGTTGACACCGTTAAAATGTGCCTGACGGCGCTGACTCCGATGGTTGAAACTATGAGCGTTTTAAAAGATAATATGCGAAACGCAGCGGCGAAGGGCTTTATCAACGCAACCGACTGCGCGGATTTTCTTGTTTCAAAAGGCTTGCCCTTCCGCGACGCATATAAGGCAACGGGGGAAGCGGTTGCGCTTTGCATTGAAAAAGGCTTAACCCTTGAAACTCTCGATATTGCCGACTACAAGAGCATTTGCTCACTTTTTGATGAAGATGTTTATAAGGCAATCAATCTTGAAAAATGCGTTTCTCAGCGAACCCATAAGGGCGCTCCGGGACTTGAAAGCGTTGAAAATCAGATAAAAGAAGTTAAAGAAAAAATATACAATTTGTAATATTGTGCTGAAAAAGGGTGTTTTAAATAAACATCCTTTTTTCTTGTTGACTATGGAAAACAAGAAGACTATAATAGTTAAAAATTAACGCGGAGGAAGATAAATGAGTTACAGAATTATTGCGGACAGTTGCTGTGACAAAACCGCCCGTATGGCAGATTGGGATAATATAACCTTCGTTCCACTGACACTTGAAATCGGAGATTATGTTATTAAAGACGATGAAAGTTTCAATCAGGAGGATTATATCAGGCGCACTCTTGAATACAACGATGTTGCAAAAACCGCCTGCCCCTCTCCAAGCGACTGGGCAGAAGCAATTGAGTGCGGGGAGGACGATATTTATATCATCACCATAACCGATAAACTTTCGGGAACATATAACAGCGCGCTTCAGGGCGTTGAACTTTATAAGGAAGACCACCCCGAAAGCAACAAAAACATTTATGTTTTCAACTCGCTTGCAACTTCGGGAATCGAAAGTTTAGCGGCTGAAAAAATCAAGGAACTTGCCGACGGCGGAGAGAGTTTTGACAGCATAGTTAAAACCGTTGATGATTTCATAGTTAATCACTGCGCGCTTTATTTCTGCCTTGAATCACTTGATGTTTTAAAGAAAAACGGAAGGCTTTTTGCCCTTGCCGCAACAATTCTGAAAAAACTCAGGCTCAAAATGATTTTCGAAAGAAACAAGCAGGGAAATATTTCCCACGCAGGTCAGGATATCGTTATGAACCGCTCTTTATCAAAAATGGCAGGAATTATCGCTCAGAATGTTGAAGGAATTGATTTAAGCGATAAAAGGCTTATAATCGCCCATGTTTGCTGTGAGGAAAGAGCAAACTTTTTAAAAGAAAAAATCGCCGAGAAAGTTAAATTCGGCGATGTTGAAATCGTTAAATGCTCCGGGCTGAACTCAACCTATGCAAGCAACGGAGGAATCATTGTTTCATATACCAGATAACGGATATGAGAGAGTTGACTTTTATTATCAACGAGGAAGACGGCGGAATTAAGATAAGGGACTATCTGAGGAAATTCGGCGTTTCCTCCTCGCTTCTCACAAAACTGAAAAACACGGAAAACGGAATAACGAAAAACGGAGTTTTTGCAAAAACGATTGAATCGCTCAGCGAAGGCGATATTCTTAAAATAAGAATTGAAAACAGCGGACATATGCCGTCTCCGACAAAGCGCGATATTGAAATATGCTATGAGGATGAGGACATTCTTGTTTTAAACAAGCCCGCCTTTGTTCCCGTTCACGAAAGCCTCAACCACAGGGGCGACACTCTTTCCAACTTTGTTTCGTACTATCTTAAAGAGGACACGGCGTTTCGGGCGGTTTTTCGGCTTGACCGCGACACAAGCGGGCTTATTCTTATAGCAAAGCACGAACTTTCAGCCGCCAAACTTGCGGGCAGAATAAAAAAAGACTACTATGCAGTTGTTCAGGGGAAGATTTCTCAGGGCGCAGCGATTAACCTCCCCATTGCAAGGTGCGGCGAAAGCATTATCAAAAGAAAAGTTGATGAAAACGGTGAAACGGCGATAACGCATTTTCAGCCAATCAGCGTTAAAAACGGAAACACACTGCTAAAAATACGCCTTGAAACAGGAAGAACTCATCAGATAAGAGTTCATCTTTCGCATATCGGGCATCCGCTTCTCGGCGACGAACTCTACGGCGGAAAATGCGATTTAATAAACCGTCAGGCGCTTCACTGCAAAACTATTTATTTCACCCACCCCGTAAGCGGAAAAGAAATAACCGTTGAGAGTGATTTTCCCGAAGATATAAAAGTTTTAATTTAATCTTGAAATATAATTCAACTGTGATAAAATAAAAGAGAAATACATTCAAAAGGGTGATAATATGAAAACAC
>JAFYFO010000391.1 GCA_017543725.1 Eubacterium sp. | reverse complement strand
GGTTTATTTCATAATTATCTGTTAAATATTTCATTCAATCACCGCTATTATTATTCAGTTTATTGCGTATAATATGCAAAACACCCGATAAAATAATATCGGGGTGAAAAAATGACTATTATAGTTTTCAGAAGCGTTATCATATATCTTTTGGTTGTTGTTGCAGTGAGGATAATGGGGAAAAGGCAACTCGGCGAACTCAATCCGCACGAGTTTGTTATAACAATATTAATCAGCGCCGTTGCAACAATACCGATTCAGGAAAGTTCAATTCCTCTTTCGTATTCCGCTTTGCCCATTCTGATATTTGTTTCGTTTGAAATTCTTGAATCGGCAATTTCAATGAAATCCGAAAAATTCAGAAAAATAATAGATGGCAAACCGATTGCGATAATAAAAAACGGAAAACTGCAGCAGCAGGAACTCAGAAGGCTGAGGTTCACCGTTGAGGATTTAAACGAAGCGCTCAGACAAAAGGATGTTTTCGATATAAACGAAGTTGAAAACGCCGTTGTTGAAACAAACGGCTCTCTGAGTGTTGAGAAAAAAGAGGAGGATAAAAACTGATATGAAAAGAATATGGTTTGCGCTTGCATTTGTTGTTTTGTGCGCTTCGTTTTGCGTTTTCGAGCAGGCATATGTTAAGGATTGCTGCGATAATATGACGGCGATACTTACGCAGGCGCAGAAATATGAAAAAGAAAAAAATAAAGCATTGAGAAATGAAAAAATTGAAGAACTTCAGAACTATTGGCAGAAGAAAAACGATTTCCTCTTTGCCTTTTCCGAGCACGGCGGACTTGATGAACTTGCCGAAAACATCCGCTCTTTGAAAATGGCGCACAATATGAAAAGCGCCCTGGCTGAAACCAAGGCGCTTGTTGGGATATATTATGAAAATGAAAAACTTTCGTTTTCAAATGTTTTTTAAATATCAAGTGAAAGAATGTAATCGGCAATCTTTGTGCTGCGGTTGATATAACTTGAATGAGATTCTCCGTCAAATATTTTCAAACTTGCATCCGGCAGAGTTTGCACTAAATGGCGGGTATGTTCTTCCTTAATCAAATCCCTTGAGCCTGCCGTAACGAAGCAGGGGATATCAATGCTTTTGAGCATTTCATCGGTTATATCCGGCTCGCGCATCATAATTTTCATCTTATCGCTTCTGTCGATATGGCTCCAGAATTTGAAGAATTTCATTGCGCCGTCCTTAGTGCTTTCCGGTGAAAGACTTGCGCCGCTTAAAATAAGCGTTTTAACAAGTCCGGGGTGTGCATATGCAAGATATATTCCGATAATTGCACCGTCTGAAAAGCCGTATATAATGGGATTTTTTTTATCAAGTTTGGTGATAAATTCATAAACATCCTGCGCCATATCTTCATAGTGCAGGATTTTAACTTTCTGGCTTTTTCCGTGGGAACGGGAATCAATTGCATAAACCTTGTATTTCTTTGCAAGAAGCGGAATCGACTTTTTGAAAACTTTGCTGCTCATTGAATTGCAGTGAAGCATAATAAGCGGCTGTCCGCTTCCGTATTCTTCATAGTGGAGTTTTATTCCGTTTACATTTATAAACATATTCATCCCTCCTGACAAACAAATTTAAAAACTATTTCATCGCCGTTTTCAATTTCGTATTTTCCGCAACTCTTAGGCGGGGATTTGCCGTTAACGGTGTACACCCAGCCGCTTGATTTTCCGCAGTCAAATTCATCAATATTGTTTATTCCCGAAACATATATTCCGTAAACCGTTTCTCTTGCGGTCAGGCGGATTCCTTTTTTATCGCATATCCTTTCAAGAATATCAAAAACGCTTTCGCCCTTTTTGAAAGTGCATTTCGTTTTCGGAAGAATTATTCCGTTTTCGGGAACAAAACTTTCGTGCCCTTCGGAAAGTTCATCCATATTGTTAAGAATCGAAGAACATTCAATTTTTATCGTGCAGAGATTATCAATTTGAGTATGGGTTTCTCTTGAAGATTCCTTTTCTTTGGTTGTTTCGGCTTTTGCCGAACTTTTTTCTTTTTTTGTTGTTTTTTCTGCAGAAGTTTTTTCTGCAGAAGTTTTTTCAGCAGTTGTTTTTTCTGCTGCTGAGCGCTTTTTTGTCGTTGAAACGGCAATGGCTGTTTTGCTTGTTTCGCTTGTTGATAAAACCGAAGTTTCAGTGGTCGTCTGAGGCGTTTTTTCCTGAGCGGAACAGCCGAAAAAAAGCGAAATCAGAAGTATTGCCGAAAGAATTATTATAAGCCTTTTTTTCATCCGTCAAGTTCCTCCTCGGTTATAAGCATTGCCGAGGAAGAAACCTCAAACGCTTCCTGAGAAATGTCACAGCCGAGTTCATAAAGCGGAACGCTGCTGAAAATATCTTCTATAACATCAAAAAGCAGATTCATTCCGGTTTCACCGAGTTTTCTGACAGTTTGCGAAAAAATATTGAAAACCGCTTTATTCGTGTCCGCTTTCTTTATGTAATTTGTCTTGCTTCTTTCAATAAAGCAGATTCCGCCGAGTCTGATGTTTTCGGGCGTTGAATAATCGTATTTTCCGCTCCAGGGAGTTCCGCAGGCGTATATTTTTCCGTCTATTTTTCGGATAGCGGGCTTATCGTCGTTGAGCATATGAGCCCTTTCTCCGAAATTCTCAAGCCAGAGATTTGCGTGGGTTGATTTTCCCGTTCCGCTGTCCGCCGAAAAGGCATATGCAATATTGTCAACAACTATGCAGGAGGAGTGAAGAAGCATTCCGCCGAACTTCAGAAGTTGAGCGTAAAACTCCGAACCGCTGAGCATATAATCCCAGTCGTCGTAGCCGAGTTCGGGATGTTTTTCGATATATGAATTGATTTTTTCATCGCTGACATCAACAGTTATATCCGCTTTCAAATCATCGCTTTGATTGCTTGCAAGATACGGTCGGGCTTGCTTTTCTGTTCTTTTGCCGCAGCGCTTTATTTCAACTCTCAGCCCCGCAATATCGTAAAACGCCATATCGCTTCTCCTTTCATTGATTAGGCAAAGTGAAACGAATCCGAACACGGTTTAAAATGGCTGATTCGCCTTATCTCTGCGTTAAATATACTCGGAATACGAAAGTATTCCTGTGTTATTTGCCTTGACCTAAGCCAAATCAGCTCATTTTAAACTGCTTCGCACCTGAAATGCTTGGAATTAAGATGAAATTTGGATTTTGAGGTCGCAGCTTTACTGGCGTAATGCAAGAGTGAAAAATTCGAATTTCGCTT
>JAFYFO010000390.1 GCA_017543725.1 Eubacterium sp. | reverse complement strand
GTAGCCTGCGAAATTACCGTCGGCAGTGTCCTGAGTGAAAGAAATTTCGCCGATTGGCTTATGGTCTTTAATATATCCGCCCGGTGTGTCGTAGATAACGAAATCGAGGTCTGCAACTTCGCGGACAAGTCCGTTTATTCCGTCTGTATTGGCGATTTTTCCCTTGATAAGCGGAATGTTCATTGTTTCCCAGAAAACGCTGTCTGCGTCCATATTGATGAAAATAAACATATCGCTGTTTATTTCGCCGCTTTCCTGCTTTGCGTGCAGTTCCTTAACCCACGCTCTGAGGCAGCCCGCATCGCAGACATCGGAATTTGAATAGGTTGGAATAATCGTCATACTTTCGCCCTTATAGGTGTATTTAACAGGGTTGAAAGCAATTTCATCGGGGAGTTTCGGAACTATCGTTCTGAAAGCGTCAAACGGAACGCAGGAATAATAGAGGCAAAGCGCCTTAACGCCCGTTTTGTTATATAAACTGACCTGAGAGGGAGTGAACATAACTTCCTGGGGACGAACAATTTTTTCGTATTCGCCGAAAATATCCTGAAGCCCGCTTTTTTGCTCATTTGTTACGGCGAGTTCAATTGAGGCTTCAAATTCTTCCTCGTTCATTGCGCCGAGCGCGCCGTTTGAATAGCCCATTATGATATTTTCATCGCCGTGTTTTTTAACTCTTTCCTTCATTCCCTCGATAATATCGGGAGCGTATTCGGGGAGAATCTGCTCGAGAGAGAAAAAGTTTTCGCTGTCCCAGGTGCCTTTAACGGGAATACCGTCTTCATTGCACTTGTTGAGAACATCAATTATCTGACGGATAATTCTGATATCCGAGCCGAAGCCGAAATTATCATTCGTATCGCCCCTGTAGGAATGATAGCAGTTAACATGGAAGCCAAAGGCAATATGTATTTTATTTTCTTTCATTATTCTTCCTCCTGACGCATTACTTCAAGATGCGAATGAACTTCGGCAAGTTTTTTCTTTGACAAATCATAGCCGAAGAAAAGAGTTATTGCCATAACCGCAAGCATTATTGCAGGAACAAGAGTTGAAATATCATAGAGTTTTGATAAAACATCCGCTCCGAGCGCAATTCCTTTCTTTGAGAGTTCGCCGTCGTAATGAATGTATGCAAGAAGCGCATTGAGTCCGACGCCTGCGAGGGTCTGACCGAGTTTTCTTGTGAATGAGAAGAAAGCATATGCCATTCCCTCTTCCCTCTTGCCCGTTCTTACCTCATGGTAGTCGATAACATCCATAACAAGCGCCCAGACTTCAAGAACAAGGAAGGTCTGGCCAAGTCCCGAAAGGAAGGTGAATCCGAGGAAAACATAGGGATTATGCGCGAGCGAACTTCCTCTCAGAAAGTAGAGAATGAAGCAGGCAAGTGACGCAAAGCACATTCCGTATGCGCAGAGTTCCTTCTTTCCGAATTTCGGAATCAGTTTGTTCATAATCGGAATGAAGATTGCCATCGGAAGATAGGTGCAGATTGAAACCATTGCATATAAGCCCGCTTTTCCGTAGTAATCCGCAAAAAGATATGTGAAAGTTGACTGATAATAAAACTGGAATGCGATTAAGAGCATTGAAGCGATGCAAAGAGTAACGAACGCTCTGTTTTTGCAAAGCGCTTTAAGGGTTGAAAAGGCGTTATATCCCTCTTCCTTAACCTTTTTCTGCGGAGCGATTCTTTCCTTTGTCATTTTATAATGAAGGAAATAAATCAGAATCGAGAAAAGCGAAAGCGCAACAACGCACCAGAAAAGTTTGTTTTCATCAAGGGATTGAAGTTTCTGGCCGTTTGCAAAAGTTTTTGTTGTTGTGTAAACAATCATCGGAAGGATAATTGTTCCGGGAAGTCCGCCGACGCCTGCGCCGATTGAACGCCACATTGAAAGAGAAGACCTTTCAAGTTCATCATCGGTTACAACGCTTGCAAGCGAACCGTAGGGAATGTTAACGGCTGTATACATCATTCCGTACATAATATATGTTATGTATGCGTAAACAAGATACTGCGCGGAAGACAGTCCCGGAATTTTCAGAAACATAAAGATTGCCGAAATTGCAAGCGGAATCGAAAAGCCCAGAATCCATGGACGGAACTGACCGCCTTTTCTCGGTTTTCTCGATTGAATAAATGCGCCCCAGAGCGGGTCGTTTATCGCGTCCCAGATTCTTGCGATAAGAATTAAAACGACTATTTTTGAAGGGCTGATACCGAGCGCGTCAGTATAAAACTTATTCTGAAACGCGCCGATAAGGGAGAAGGTTAAAAGACCTCCCATATCGCCCAGTGCGTATCCCACTTTATCCTTGAACTTAATACCGTGGGTTAAAGATTTTTCTTCCATAAATTTACCTCCGAGTTTAATTAAACAAACCTATCAAGGCTTCCCCTCGGGGGGAAGCTGTCAGCGTAAGCTGACTGATGAGGGGGAATAATACTTAACTTCCCCTCATCCACCGCAAGCGGTCCCCCTTCCCCCGAGGGGGAAGGCAAAGCGGTTATTTGAATAATAATGAAAGTCCGCTAACTCCCATAAGAACATAGGTTATTATCATAAACCACTTTTTATTGATATGTTTCAGAATAACGCTGCCGAGGAAGAGCGCCAGAAACAGCACCGCAACCGATATTGCAAGCAAAATCAGAACTTTAATATTGAAATATCCCGATTTGATATCTGTGAAAAGAATTATTGAATTCAAAACTGCCCAGACGGCGGATATCGTTACTCTGAATTCATCTCTTTTTTTAATGTTTTCGCTTGCGTAAACAACAAGCAGCGGACCTCCACAAACAAACATTCCGTGAACAATGCCTGCGAAAACCAAAACAATATACGACCAGAAACTTGTTTTTTGCTTTCCCTCTTTTTGCTTTTCTTTATAACTCTTTGAAAAAGAATGATAGCATCCGAGAATCATAAATGAAATAACTATCACTCCCAGAGTGTGATAAAGAACTTTTGCGCTGATATGGAATAAATGCGAAAAAGCAATTCCGCCAATCATTCCTAT
>JAFYFO010000389.1 GCA_017543725.1 Eubacterium sp. | reverse complement strand
GCGAACTTTTTAAAATAAACGCTAAAAACGCAAGTTACAGCCTTCTTGAAATAAAGCCCGAAAATCTCGGCGCTTCGTTTGAGGAACTTAAAGAACTCAGCGGCTTTAATGTTACAATACCTCATAAATCAAATATTATTCCTTTTCTTGATGAACTTTCCGAAAAAGCAAAACTTTTCGGAGCGGTCAACACGGTTGAAATAAAAAACGGAAAAGCCTTTGGGCATAATACGGATTGCATAGGTTTTCTCAGGGCTCTTGACAGCGCCGATATTGAACTGAAAGGCAGAGTTCTTATCTGCGGCTGCGGCGGCGTTTCAAGAATGTTTGCTTTTGAAAGCGCGCTGAGCGGCTGCGATATAACTTTTGCAATAAGAAATTCAAGCCTTGAAAAATGCAATATCTTAGTTAGGGAAATTGAAGAAAAACTCGGCAAAAAATGCAAAACTGTTTCCATTGATAACGCAGGCGAAAACTATGATTTGATTATAAACGGAACTCCCGTCGGTATGTTTCCCGCCGTTAATGCCTGCCCGCTCAGCGAAAAAACAATCAAAACTTCAAACGCGGTTTTTGATTCAATTTATAATCCCTCTGAAACTCTCTTGCTCAGATACGCAAAAGAAGCGGGAATAAAATCAACAAACGGGCTTTCAATGCTCGTCTGGCAGGCAGCGGCAGCGCAGGAGATATGGAATGGGGTCAGGTTTGAAGTAACTGCTGTTGAGAAAATAACTGAAATAATTACGAATTACGAGTGACGAATGACGAATTTCGGTTACTCGCGCAAGCGCTCGGGCAATAAATAATAGAGCAGTTAGCAGATGGAATCGTAGGGGCGATTATTAATCGCCCGCTTATCGGCGCATCAAATCCGCGCCCCGAAACTCTTCACTCTTCACTCTTCACTTTTATCTAATTATAATTGCCGTCTGCAAGACTCGTAATTCGTAATTTCTTATAAGGTGGTATTTAACAATGAACAACATAGTATTATGCGGGTTTATGGGATGCGGAAAAACCGTTGTCGGCAAAGAACTTGCTAAAATAATGGGAAGAAAATTTGTTGACACGGATGAATTGATTGAAAAAGAGCAGGGAATTGCTATAAAAGCGATATTTGCCGCAAGGGGCGAAGAATATTTTCGCGAACTTGAATATGAAATGTGCAAAAAAACCGCCAAAATGAAAAACTGCGTTATTTCAACGGGGGGCGGTGCGCTGACTTTTGAAAGAAACGCAAAAGCGCTCAAAGAGGGCGGAAAGATTGTTTTTCTCGACGCTTCTTTTGATATAATCTGCGAAAGAATCGGTAATTCCCATAACCGTCCTTTGTTTGAAGACAGGGAAAAGGCAAAAGTTCTTTATGAGCAGAGAAAAGAAAAATATCTTGCCGCGGCGGACTATGTTATAAACGGCGATTTATCCGCAAGAAAAGCGGCGCTTGATATAGCGGATATATTCAAATAGCGCTTTAACAACAAAAATGTTGAAAAATACAACCATATGTGATATAATGTCACATATTTAAAAAACGAAATTATATTTTTGTTTTGTGAGGTGTTTAAATGAGCACTGCATCGTCAACGGGTGAAACAGAACTTAAGCACAGCGTTGAAATGTTTAAGAAGTACAGAAATCTGCTTCA
This sequence comes from Eubacterium sp., assembly GCA_017543725.1. Lineage (GTDB taxonomy): Bacteria > Bacillota > Clostridia > Oscillospirales > Acutalibacteraceae > Eubacterium_R. Next base: position 979 of record JAFYFO010000389.1, on the reverse strand, counting down.
GGAATTAACAAGAAAAAACATCAGGCTTAAATACAGAAACTCATGGCTCGGTATTTTCTGGAGTTTCTTGCAGCCGCTTTTGAATATGACAGTTTTGTCCATCGTTTTCGGCGGACTTTTCGGAAAACACAGCGAATATATCATCTGTTATCCGGTGTTTTTGTTTACGGGAAGACTTCTTTATGATTTCTTCAATACGGCAACAAAACAGGCAATGACTTCTTTCAGAAGGAATGCGGCGATTATTAAAAAGGTTTACGTTCCGAAATATATGTATCCGCTTTCTTCGATATTTTCCTGCTTCGTAACCTTTGCAATATCAATTCTATGCTATATAACCGTTTGGATATTCTTTAAATTAACGGGAATAAGCGGCGGCGCAAATTTAACTGTTAACTGGCATGTTATTTTGTTCTTTGTTCCGATGCTTCTTATCCTGATTTTCTCAACGGGCGTTGGGCTGATTCTTTCGGTGCTCTGCGTTTATTTCAGGGATATCGAATATATCTGGGATGTTTTCACAAGGCTTCTCTTTTATATGGTTCCCATCCTTTATCCGATTCAGAATATCAATAAAGACGGCGACAGAAACTGGATTATCTATGTTATAAAACTCAATCCGCTTTATTCTATGATAGAACTTTTCCGCCAGAGCGTTCTCTACGGAATTGACCTCAGTTGGAAACTTCTTCTCTATGCAAGCGTTGTTTCATTGGCAACCCTCGGAGTCGGAATTCTTATTTTCAACTGGAAATCGGATGATATAATCTATCACTTATAATTATTAAAGGGCTGTTTTTTGCAGCTCTTTTTCTTTTCAGTGTGGAGAGTGAAGAGTGGAGAGTGGAGTTGATGGTCCGCGACGCTGATTATAATGGAACAATGCCATACCCCATTTGAGCGTAGGGGAGGGCTTCCACGTCCTCCCGCTGAGAAGAACTATCATTTTTTATTATTGATAAATGAAACATATCGACTC
>JAFYFO010000388.1 GCA_017543725.1 Eubacterium sp. | reverse complement strand
GAACCGCATAATTACGGCGCATTTCCGCGCCCCGAAATTTTCCATTTTCAATTTTCCATTTTCAATTCCTAACCCCTAACCCATAACCCTTTCACAAAATAATTATTGACAAGATATAACTCAATACTTTATTATATAATAGTAATTATATTCGGAGGTAAATTTATGAACTTTTTAGAAACCGTTAAAAGCCTTTTTTCGGCTTTCGGTGAGTTCTATAATCCCGACGCAGCCCTCGGCGGCTGGGGCGACGGATTGAAAATGCTTTTGATGATTGCAATCGGCGCGCTGCTTGTTTTTCTTGCAATCAAAAAGGAAATGGAACCCACCCTTCTTTTGCCGATGGGCTTCGGAACAATTCTCGTTAACCTGCCTCTTTCAGGCGCGATAGGAAAAGACGGACCTATCTCGGTTTTATTCGACGCAGGAATTGCAAACGAACTCTTTCCGCTGCTGCTGTTTATCGGAATCGGCGCTATGATTGACTTCGGACCGCTTCTCAAAAATCCGTGGCTGATGCTTTTCGGCGCCGCGGCGCAGTTCGGAATTTTCTTCACTTTCGTTATGGCGGGCTTCTTCTTTGATTTGAAAGACGCGGCTTCAATCGCCATTATCGGCGCGGCGGACGGACCGACCTCAATTTTCGTTGCAGATAAACTCGGCTCTGCATATCTCGGAGCAATAATGGTTGCCGCATATTCATATATGGCGCTTGTTCCGATTATTCAGCCCCCTGTTATCAAGGCTGTAACAACAAAGAAAGAGCGCCTTATCAGAATGCCTTATAAGGCAGGCGATGTTTCAAAAACAACGAAAATCGTTTTCCCCGTTATTGTTACGATTGTTGCAGGTCTTGTTGCTCCCGCTTCGGTTGCGCTTGTTGGTTTCCTTATGTTCGGAAACCTTATCAGGGAATGCGGAGTTCTCAACGGTCTCAGCGAAACTGCGCAAAACGCTTTTGCAAACTCAATAACAATTATGCTCGGAATTGCAGTTGCTTCAAGAATGCACTGGGCGGAATTTGTTAATATTGAAACAATAATGATTCTCGCTCTCGGTCTGGTTGCATTTGTTTTCGACACTGTCGGCGGAGTTATGTTTGCAAAACTTATAAATATCTTCCTTCCCAAAGACAGAAAGATTAATCCGATGATTGGCGCGGCAGGCATTTCGGCATTCCCGATGAGCGGAAGAGTTGTTAATCAGTTGGGTCTTAAAGAAGACCCGCAGAACTTCCTGCTTATGTATTCAATCAGCGTTAATGTTTCGGGTCAGATTGCTTCGGTTATCGCAGGCGGTCTTATTCTCGCACTCGTTACACCGCTTATATAAGGAGGTTAATTATGCTTATTGATTTAAACATTTTAATTATGCAGTTTATAACCCTCTTTGCAGGTTTATCATTCAGGGGCGATTCATGGAAGCAAACGCTTCCTGCGCTGGTTATTGGAATGCTCGGAATCTTCCTTGTTATCGGAATAATAATCCTTGCAACATACGCATTAAACAAGGCGTTTTCAAAGAAAAAGAAAGATAAAGACGAATAAAAAAACGGCGGTTCAAATGAACCGCTGTTTTTAGGTTTTAGGTGTTAGGTTTTAGGTTGTTGGTCGCTTTGCTCCGATTGTATTTCGGCAAGATGTGGGCATCTTGCCCTACGGCTTTCAACATTTGTAGGGAACGATGCCTACATCGTTCCGTTATATAATAGCCGTGCGCAGCACCAAAAATTCGTAATTTTTAATATTCTTCAAGAAACGAATAATATTCGCCATCCTTTTTATATCCCGGGAAGGTGTCGAGGCAAACGGAATGAATACTTTTGAAAATGCTGTGCTCTATTCCTGGATTTGCTTTTTCAAGTTCTTTTATCAGCATTTTTATTTCCTGCCTTTTGGATTTGCCGATTCCGTCTTCGCTGTTTGAATATTCGTCAACAAAGCGGCAGGCGCACTGAATAAATTCAAGATTATTATGTTTTGCCCATCTGATGATTGCTTCTTCTTTAATGCAATACATCGGTCTGATGAGTTCCATTCCCTCAAAATTCGTTGAATGAAGTTTCGGAAGCATTGCCTGAAGTTGAGAGCCGTAAAACATACCTAAAAGAGTTGTTTCAATAACATCCGTGAAATGATGGCCGAGGGCAATTTTATTGCAGCCGAGTTCCTTTGCCTTTGCATAAAGATGCCCCCTTCTCATTCTCGCGCAGAGATAACAGGGAGAGCCTCCCGCATTGTTTGCAACATCAAAAATACTGCTTTCAAAAACCGTTATCGGAACTCTCAGCCTTGCGGCGTTTTCCTCGATTTTTCTTCGGTTTATTTCATTATAACCGGGGTCCATAACAAGAAAAATCAATTCAAAATCGGTTTGGCTGACTCTTTGAAGTTGCTGAAGGAGTTTTGCCATAAGCATTGAATCCTTGCCACCCGAAATACAAACGGCTATTTTATCGCCGTCGTTAACAAGTTCATAATTCTTAACCCCTTCGATAAACGGATTCCATAT
>JAFYFO010000042.1 GCA_017543725.1 Eubacterium sp. | reverse complement strand
TAAAACAGAAATGTATATAATTATTATAAACATATTTATTGAATTTAACTGCTGTTTTTATTTCCATATGTTGAGGTAATTATAGCATATTTTTGCAAAAAAATCAATATCTTGTGCAATGCTCCCAATGAGATTTACATATTGTTAATATATTGACACAACCTGTTGTATATCCGATATTTCAGTGTTATTCCTGTTGTATATATTGAAAAACCGATTCATATTATATGAATCGGCCTTGCTTATTTATAACATATTAATAGTGTTAAACTTCGGGTTTTTCGCCCTTTTCTTCCGAGGATTCGGAGTTGTCAAGAGTGTCGTCGTGGATTGTTATGGGGTGAAATTCTTCAACAAGTTTAACAGGTTTTGTTTTATCGTGAAGATAATATGTCATTATCGTTTCAAAAAACTGAGTTCCCTGAAAGAGTTTTTCATATGCAACTTCAAAATCCTTTGCGCCGAGGATTTCGCCTGCCTTCTTGCTGAAAGTTTCATAAACGAGCATATAATTGTTTGCTTTTGCGATTTCGATTGCCTCGTCAATGAGTTTTTCCGCTTCATCCCTGTATTTTAAAGTTGAAAAAATCATCATAATTTTCGTTCCGATTTTTGCGGGGGCAACAATTTCGCTCAAATAAAGAATGTTTCCCTGATGATAGGTAACATTTGCATAGGCGGATTTGTTTCTCTTGAGTTTTGCAAGTCCCATGCCCTTATCCTTTGAATGAAAGTTTTCAATGCTTATAAGGGTTATGATAACATTGCCGCCCTCGTCCGTCAGAACGATTTCGCTTTTAATCCATTTGCGAAGATAATAGTTGAAATAATCCTTTATAAAACCCTCCCTGTCTTTCTCGCTTTTGCAATAGTACATAAAGAAAGGGTGGTTTAAAAGTTTGGGGGCAATTTTTTCACTGATTTCCTTGATTTCTTTATTTGAAAGATTAGTCAGTTGCATTTCTAACAGCCTCCTCCTCTTTTTCAAGTTTTTTCATCGTTGAGGCAAACATAATAACGGAGAGGATAATGCAGAAATAATCAGCGGTCGGCTGAGCCCACATTATTCCTTCAAGTCCGATAAGTTTATCCATAATAATCAGCGTCGGAAGGAAAACAAGACCTTGCCTGCTGATTGCAAGAAGAAGCGATTTTCCGCCTTTTCCCATTCCCTGAAATGCGAAATTTATGATGAACATAACGCCGATAAGCGGTCCTGCGCTCATAAGCGCAGTCAGCATTTTAACTCCGTATTCAACAACTTCGGCATTATCAATAAACGCGCTGATAACCTGGGTGCGGAAGAAGATATAAAAAACTGTCATAACCGTTCCGATCGCAATGTTGCAAAGCGTTGAAAAGCGGATTGATTTTTTCATTCTTGTGTAATTCTTTGCGCCGTAGCAGTATCCAACAAGGGGCTGAATACCCTGAGCCAAACCGATTTGAAGCATAACAACAAGCATATTTGCCTTCATTGCAACGCCCATTGCCGCAACTGCGTTATCGCCGTAGTTTGATAAAAACATATTAACAATAATATTTGAAAGGCTCATCAGAAGATTATTGAGCGAAGCGGGCAAGCCAACGCTGATAACGCCCTTTGCAATTCCGTTTTTCGCCGAAAAGCGCTTTGGAGTTATTGAAAGGATTGATTTTCCTTTCAGAAAATAACTCAGGAAGAATAAAACAGAAACGATGTTTCCGATAACGGTTGCAATAGCCGCTCCCGCAACTCCCGTATTCAAACCGAAGGGGAGAGTGAAGAAAAAGAGTTTAGCGCCCTTGGGAAGAATGAAAATCGGGTCGAGAACAATATTTGTCAACTGACCGAGAATCATTCCCGCCATTGATTGTTTTGCCGCGCCTTCACCTCTGATAAGGTTGCCGACAGAAATTGAAGTAACAACAAACGGAGCGCCGAGGGAAACCCAGAAAAGATAGTCTTTTGCAAATCCGATGCTTGAATCAGAGGCTCCTGCCATATAGAGAATCGGAGTTCTGAAAAGCAGGAAAATTGCCTCAAAAACAATTCCTGCAAGAATTCCCGCATAAATGCAGAAAGAAGATATTGTTTTAACTTTATCCCTGTTTCCTTCGCCGAGTGAACGGCTGATGAAAGCGCATCCGCAAACGCCGAAAAGATTTCCTATTGCAAGAAACAAAAGAAAAAGCGGCATTGAAAGCGAAACGGCTGAAACCTGATTTGCATCACCCGTCTGACCGACGAAAAAGGTGTCTGCAAGATTGTATATTATATTTATCAACATTCCGAGCATACTCGGAAGAGCAAGCGCCGCAACTGCTTTCGGTATTTTATATGTGCTGAAAATCTGTGTGTTATCTTTTTGTTTGTCAGACATTTATGAATTGAAAAGTAAATCGGAAAGATTTACCAAATCCTCCATTGTTAGTTGTTCCGCCCTGATGCTTCTGTTAATTGAAAGCGCGTCAAGAGCGTTTGTTATTTCGTTTTTCGAAATACTGAGCGATGAAGAAACCGAGTTAACAAGCGTTTTTCTCCTTTGAGCAAAAGCCGCCCTGACGAAGGAGAAAAATGCTTTTTTATCGGAAACATTATATTTGTTTTCTTCATTAAGCGTTATTTTTATAACGGCGCTGTCAACTTTCGGGGAGGGCATAAAACTTTCTCTCCCGACTTCGAAAAGTATTTCAGCATCGCCGTAAAACTTAACCGCCGCGCTGACAGCCCCTGAATTTCTTGTTCCGGGATTTGCGCAAAGGCGCTCAGCCGCTTCTTTCTGAACCATAACAAGAATTTCGCAAATCGGAAGTTCGGATTCAAGAAGTTTCATAATAATCGGCGAGGTTATATAATAGGGAAGGTTTGCGCAAACCTTAACTTTTTCGTATCCCGAAAATTTTTCGCTGATAAGGGCTTTGAGGTCGAGTTTCATCGCGTCGCCCTCAATCAGTTCAAAATTATCAAAATCGCCGAGGGTTTCCTCCAAAACGGGATAGAGCCTTTTATCAAGTTCAATCGCCGCAACCTTGCCCGCGGTTTTGCAGAGTTCCTTTGTTAAAACCCCGATTCCGGGACCTATTTCAATAACAAGCGTTTTTTCGTCTGCGCCGAGAAATTCCGCCATTTTCGGGCAAACTTCGCTGTCTATCAGAAAATTCTGACCGAGTGATTTTGAAAAACTGAAGCCGTATTTTTTCAGAACAGCCTCAACTGTTTTTATATCGCAAAGATTATAATCCATATTTTTATTCCTGTCTTGGTTTAAAACCGGGATACGGCTGAGTAATCAATATATCGAAAAAACATTTTAACATATATTTAAAATTATATCAACAATTATTATTTTTATTTTAATTATTATTAATATTGCACATTGAATTTAATATTTTATTGTGATAATATGTTAAAAAGAATCTCAAAGGGGGGCGAAAATTTGCTTAAAAAACTTGCGAAATACCTTAATGGGCTTTGGTGGCTCTGCCTGCTCAGCGGTGCGGGAATGATAATCGAGGCTATTTGCGAACTTGCTCTGCCTTCGATTGCAAACACTGTTTATAAAACCGTTTCGGCTTCCGCAGGAGGCGGCGAGGATATAAAACTCTATGTTATTAAAGTCGGCGCTTCAATGTTCGGCCTTGCCCTTATCGGGCTTGCAGGCGGTCTTATGACTATGAAAGTTTCATCAATTGCGGCTCAGAAATTTTCATACAGGCTCAGAAAAGCGCTCTATGAAAAAATCAGCGCTTTCTCATTTAAGAATATCGACACCTTTTCAACATCTTCGTTAACAACAAGAATGACAAATGATGTAACAATGCTTCAGAACACATTGATTATGACTCTGAGAATTCTTGTCAGAGCGCCTGCGCTCCTTGTTGTTTCGGCATTTTTTGCGTTTTCAATAAACGCAAAAATATCGCTTATTCTCGTTGTTATGCTTCCGATAATTGCAATAATCGTTGCGCTCATTCTGAAATTCGGTTTTCCGATGTTCAGAAAAATGCAGAAAAAAGTTGATAATATAAACCGCGTTGTTCAGGAAAACCTTATCGGAATAAGAGTTGTTAAAGCCTTTGTTCGTGAAGAGAGGGAAAAGGATAAGTTCAGAAACGCTTCCGATGAACTCGCAAAGCAGGGAAGCAAGGCGGCAGGGCTTGTTGTAACCGTTATGCCGATTATGATGCTGCTTCTCAATGTTGTTATAATTTTTATATATTACAGCGGTTCAAAGAGCGCTGCGGCGGGCAATATGGATGTCGGTCAGATTTCGGTTCTTGCTTCATATATCGTTCAGGTTCTTATGAACATTATGATGATTTCGATATTTATGCTCCAGTTAACAAGGGCGAAAGCCTGCGGCGAGCGTGTTTGCGAAGTTCTTGATACCGAAATAGATATTGTTAATCCCGAAAATCCCTTTGTTCCCGAAAATCCGAAGGGAAGCGTTGAATTCAAAAACGCCTGCTTCGGCTACTATGAAGGGGATAATGTTCTTGAAAACATATCTTTCAAGGCAGAAGCGGGAGAAATAATCGGAATAATCGGCTCAACGGGCTGCGGTAAATCAAGCCTTGTCAACCTTATTCCGAGGCTGTATGATGTTTCGTCGGGCGAAGTTCTTATAGACGGCGTTAATGTTAAGGATTATGATTTAACCGCTCTGAGAGAGATGACGGGCGTTGTTCTTCAGAAAAACATTCTTTTCTCGGGAACGATTAAGGAAAACATCAGGTGGGGAAAGCCAAACGCAAGCGATGAAGAAATAGAAAAAGCCTGCCGCGCCGCCGAGGCGCACGAATTTATTATGCAGCAGCCAAACGGCTATGAAACCGATTTATCGCAGGGAGGACTTAATCTTTCGGGCGGTCAGAAGCAGAGGCTCTGCATAGCGAGGGCTATGATTAAGAATCCGAAAATCCTTATTCTTGATGATTCAACTTCCGCTGTTGACACTGCAACCGAAGCGAAAATCAGAAACAGTTTTTATAATGAGTTTAAAAACACAACAGTAATCATTATTGCTCAAAGAATATCTTCGGTTAAAGACGCGGATAAGATTATCGTTCTTGACGACGGAAAAATTGATTCAGTCGGAAACCACGGTGAACTTATTGAAAACTGCGAAATATATCAGGAGATATATAAAACTCAGCAAAAGGGGGTGCTTGAATAATGCCGCCCATGGGAGGAAGAAATGTTGGGCTTGTTAAGCCCAAAAACACTAAAAAATCAATTTCAAGAATTCTCGGCTATATCGGAAGAAGCAAGTTTTTGCTGATAATTGTTTTCCTGACGCTTATTTTAAGCACTCTTTGCCAGACGGGCGCGTCTTATTGGCTCAAGCCGATTTTAAATGATGTTGCCTCCTCAATCAAAGCGGGAAACTTCGAAACACAGGGCGTTAAAAAACTTATCACCAATCTTGTTATTGTTTCCGCTTTCTATATCGGCGCTTCGCTTTTCACATTTATTCAGGCGAAGATTATGGTCAGCATTTCCTATAAAACAACGAATATCATCAGAAAAGAACTCTTCGACCATCTGCAGACTTTGCCGCTGAGATTTTTTGACGCTCAGACCCACGGCGAAATTATGAGCCGTTTCACAAACGATGTTGATAATATTCAGATGATGCTTGAGCAAACGGTTGTTCAACTTGTTTCATCGGTTTTCTCATTTGTCAGCATAATTGTTATGATGATTGTTCTGAAATGGCAGATGTTTCTTGTTGCCTGCATTTTCCTTGTTATTATGATTGTTAATTCCGCTCATATAGCAAAGAAAACAAAAAAGTATTATAAAGCCCAGCAGGAAGCGCTCGGAAAAATGAACGGCAATATTGAAGAAACGATTGAGGGAATGAAAGTTGTTAAGGTTTTCAACCACGAGGAAATTGCAATTCAGGATTTCGATGAACTCAATGATAAGTACCGTGTTGTTGCCGAAAAGGCAAATTTCTATTCGGGCATAATGGGACCTTGCTCAACCGGAATAAACAACGCTTCTTATGCAACAATAACATTAACGGGCGGAATACTTGTTTTAACAGGCTCGCTTGATATCGGAACATTTTTCACTTTTCTCGGTTATTCAAAGCAGTTCACCCAGCCGATTAACCAGATAATGAATCAGATGAATAATATTTTCTCGGCGCTTGCAGGCGCTGAACGCGTTTTCGAGATTATGGACACCGAAAGCGAGGTCGACGAGGGCAGCGTTACGCTTGAAGAACTCAGAACTGCTGACGGCAAACGCTGGTTCTGGATTGACGGAGATAAAAAAATCCCCGTTGAAGGAAAAGTTGTTTTGCACGATATAAATCTCTATGCAAAGCCGTCGCAGAAAATTGCTTTTGTCGGCTCAACCGGCGCAGGAAAAACAACGATAACAAATCTTATAAACCGCTTCTATGATATTCAGGACGGCGCGATAACCTATGACGGAATTGATATAAAGCGCATTAAAAAAGCGGATTTAAGAAAGTCGCTGGCAATGGTTTTGCAGGACACCCATTTGTTTACCGGAACAATTATGGATAATATTCGCTACGGAAGACTTGACGCAACTGATGAGGAATGTATTGAAGCGGCAAAACTTGCCTCTGCCCATTCCTTTATCCGCCACCTTGAAAACGGCTATGAAACAGAAATAACAGGCGACGGCTCAAATCTTTCCCAGGGTCAGCGCCAACTTCTTGCAATTGCAAGAGCCGCTGTTGCAGACCCGCCTGTTATGATTCTTGACGAGGCAACTTCTTCGGTTGACACAAGAACCGAGGCGCATATCGAGCACGGAATGGATAGGCTTATGATTGGAAGAACGGTTTTCGTTATTGCTCACAGACTTTCAACCGTTCGCAATTCAAACGCAATTATGGTTCTTGAAAACGGCGAAATAATTGAAAGAGGCGACCACGAATCCCTTCTTGCGCAGGGCGGAAGATACTATGAACTCTGCACCGGAAAGGCTCAACTTTCATAATTTTCAAAAAATTCATATTTTCAAATCTATATATTGTGGTTTCAGGCGCAGAAAACTCAAAGTATCGTTGTGTTTTTTAGAATATTCAATGTAAAAATATAATATATTAATTTTTGATAAAAAAGACTTTACAAATGCATTTCACCGTGTTATAATCTATTTGATTAATTGACAAAATCTATTAAATTATGAGGTGTTAAATATGAAAAAAATCACAGCAATTCTTCTTTCGGTTCTTATGCTTGTATCCGTAAGCGCTGTTTCAATCAACGCTTTTGCTGTTGTTGAAAGCCAGGAAACAACTAAAACAAGTTCAAAAATAACTGTTGAAGTTAACGGAACAACATCAAAAGATGTAACTTATAAAGCAGACCCTGATGATCCTGCAAAAATCACTTTCAAATATAACGGAAACGGAACTCTTGAGGGCTGGGAATTTGACGGAATGGTTGAAGGCGTAGACTATCAGGTTGTTTCTGAAGACGGAAAGTCAATCACTATCGAACTTCTCAACGGATTCGATGGCGATATCACCGCAAACGCAATTGTTAAGGGCGGCAAAAAAGGCTCGGGCAAAGGCAGCGGAAAAGGCAAATCACCGAAAACCGGTGCTGCAGCAACAACAGGACTTGCAGCAGCAGGCGCAGGTGCAGCAATTCTTCTTGCAATGAGAAAAAAGGAAGACGCTGAGTAATTTGTAGTTTTTAAACACCTGTAACAGTGTTACAGGTGTTTTTATATTAGTTTGCCGTTATTGAGTAAATAATATATAATCGGAGCGTTTTTTATGAGCGAAAACAATAATCAGAAAACAAAGAAAAAAGCGCTGCTTATAATAGCAATTCTTCTTTTGGTTATCGCAGGCGTTTGTTTCGGCTGTCATCTTTATGCCGAACACCGCGCAAAAACAGGCGATGATGAAATATCTTCAATAGTTGCGTCGTCTGCAGCAGACGCTGAAAAAACGCTCAGCAATCCAATTGATTTCAAGTCGCTGCAGAAGAAAAACAGCGATATATATGCCTGGATTAAGGTTAAGGGAACGAAAGTTGATTATCCCATTGTTCAGAGTCCCGATAACGATGAAATGTATCTTAAACACAGCGCTATTGATAAATCCTGGGTTGCAAGCGGAGCAATCTATACCGAAATGGTTAACACAACTTCATTTGAAGACAGGGTTACTCTTATTTACGGTCATAACGGATACGGCGATTCAATGTTCACAACGCTGCATAAATTCGAAAATAAGGATTTCTTTGAAAAACACGGCAAATTTGTTATTTACACTCCAAAATCAAAATTAACCTATAAAATTGTTTCGGCGTTTAAATATGACGACCGCCATATTATGAACAGTTTTGATTTCCAGAATGATGATATTTTTGAAGAATTTCTTGAAATGATTCAGAATCCGAATTCAAATGTTAAAAATGTTAACAGCGATATCGGAAGGAAACTGAACATTGAGGATAAAATTGTTGTTCTTTCAACATGCATAACCAATCAGAGAAGCAGCAGATATTTAGTTTGCGGGGTATTAGATAAGAATGAAAAAACCGATTGATCCAAATCTCGATAAAACAGGGGAAGAAGAACTCCTTCAGAGCCTGAATATTGATGAAGACAGCAAATCTGAATTCTCGCTTGTTGATAAAAAAACAGGGGAGGGCAATTCAAAAAAGACGGATGAAACTGTTTCCGTTCAGGAAATAATGGATGAAATCAGCGTTCCTTCGCTCAACACAAGAAAGAGCAAGGGCAAGGTTTCAAACAAGGTGTCGGGTTCGTCGGGTAAGCACCATCATCACCACCACCACCACCGCAGCCGTCATTCTTCAAAAAAGAAGAAGGAAAAAATGCCCGTTGCCGCAAAAATTGCAATAGGTATTTTGCTATTTGTTTTCAGCATAATTGTTGTTGTATGCGCTGCGTTTTTTGTTATGAGGGGCGTCGGTCATCTTGATATGATGAAAAAAACAGACGCTTCGGGCGAGCCCTTTGCATATCAGGAAACTATTGAATACAAGGGACATACCTATAAATATAACGACGATATTTTTTCTATGGCGTTTCTCGGCGTTGACCAGAGAACTATGGAAAATGTTAAAAACACCGATTTTGTCGGCGCAACAGACGCTGATGTTGTTGCCGCTGTCAACACAAAAACGGGCGAATCAAAGATTATTGCCATTCCTCGTGACACAATGGTTGATGTTGATATCTGGAGCACCAGCGGAATATTCCTCAGAACAGAAAAAACTCAACTCTGCCTTGCCTATGCGTATGGCGACGGAGCAAAGAAGAGTTGTGAAAATGCGGTAAACTCAATAAGCCGTGTTTTATATAATGTTCCCATTCAGAAATATTTTGCTCTTGACCTCGACGGTATCGCGCCTCTTAACGACGCAATCGGCGGAGTAACCGTTAAATCAATTTATGACGCACCGAGCCTCGGAATAAGATACGGCGAAACAATAACGCTCAAAGGCGATATGGCGGAAACATATGTCAGAACCCGTGATATGGATGAAGTCACCGCGTCTTTAAACAGAACGGACCGCCAGGTTCAGTATATAAAAGCCTTTGCGGACCAGGCTCTCCCTGCAGTAACCAAGGACTTTTCAACCATTTCAAGGCTTTATAATACGGCTTCAAAGTATTCTCAAACGAATTTCAGCCTTAATAACGCAACATATCTCGGCTCATTTCTGCTTTCAAGGGGCATTACCGAGTTTGAAACCCACACCCTGACGGGTGAAATGAAAGCAAGTGAAGACGCGCTTATGCCCGATGTTGTTCATGCTGAATTCTATCCTGATGAGGATAAACTTATGGAAACCGTTCTTGATGTTTTCTATACTCAGATAGACTGATTGAAAGTTGGCTTTGTTTATCAAAGTCAACTTTTTTATGTTTAAATTGTAATAATATCGTAAATTGAACTTTTATAAAATATTTGTTAAAATAATAAAGAAAAAAATAAAGGAGCGATGATATGGATAGCAAAGCGAAAAAAGAACTTGAAATATTTGCCACTCAGATAAGAATGGGAATTATTGAAAGCACTTATAATGCAAAAGCAGGACACCCGGGCGGTTCTCTTTCCTCAGCGGATGTTTTTGCGTATCTCTACGGAAAAGAAATGAGATATAATCCCAAAGAACCGAAGTGGGAAGACAGAGACAGATTTGTCCTTTCAAAAGGGCACTGTGCTCCGGGATTATACAGCGCTCTTGCATATAAAGGCTTTTTCCCTGTTGAGGATTTAAAAACCCTCAGAAAAATCGGGTCGTATCTCCAGGGACATCCGAATATGAACACTGTTCCCGGTGTTGATATGAGCACGGGTTCGCTCGGTCAGGGAGTCAGCGTTGCAGCAGGTATGGCAAAAGCGGCGAAATATACCGGAAAAAATATTAATGTTTACACCCTTCTCGGCGACGGCGAGATTGAAGAAGGGGAAGTCTGGGAGGCGTTTATGTTTGCCGCTCAGTACAAACTTGATAATTTCTGCGCCATTATTGATTCAAACGGACTTCAGATAGACGGCTCCTGCGACGAGGTTATGAGCGCTGAGCCGATTGATGAAAAACTCAAAGCCTTCGGATTTGAGGTTGCCGTTATCAACGGAAATGATTTTGATGAACTTGAGAGCGCTTTTAATGCTTTCCATAAAACGGAGGGCAAACCCTTTGTTATCATAATGAAAACAATCAAAGGGCTCGGAGTTTCCTATATGGAAAACGAAGTCGGCTGGCACGGCAAGGCTCCCAACGAAGAAGAATATAATATCGCTATGAAGGAACTCGGCGAAAAACTCAGAGAATTGGAGGCGTAAGGTTATGGCAGAAGTTAAGAATATTGCAACGCGCGACAGTTACGGAAACGCGCTTAAAGAACTTGCCGAAAGCGGCGCTGAAAATCTTGTTGTTCTTGATGCGGACCTTTCGGCTGCAACAAAAACCGGAATTTTTAAAAAAGCCTTCCCCGAAAGGCATTTCAACTGCGGTATTGCAGAGGGAAATATGATGTGTGTTGCGGCAGGATTTGCAACAATGGGGCTTGTTCCCTTTGCTTCAAGTTTTGCAATGTTTGCCGCAGGAAGAGCGTTTGAGCAGGTTCGAAACTCAATCGGCTATCCACATCTCAATGTTAAAATCGGCGCAACCCACGCAGGAATAAGCGTTGGCGAAGACGGCGCAAGCCATCAGTGCTGTGAGGATTTCGCGCTTATGCGCTCCATTCCGGGTATGGTTGTTATCTGTCCTGCGGATGATGTTGAAGCAAGGCAGGCGGTTAAAGCGGCATATAAATATGAAGGACCTGTTTATTTAAGATTCGGAAGACTTGCCGTTCCTGTTTTCCACGATGAGAATTATAAATTCGAAATCGGCAAAGGCGAGGTTATAAAAGAGGGAAGCGATGTAACGATAATCGCAAACGGACTTATGGTTGCCGAAGCAATTGAAGCGGGCAAAGAACTTGAAAAAGAGGGAATAAACGCTGAGATTATCAATATCGCAACTATAAAACCCCTCGATGAAGAACTTATTGTCGCTTCCGCAAAGAAAACAGGCAAGGTTATAACCGTTGAGGAGCATAATATAATCGGCGGACTCGGCGAAGCGGTTTGTTCGCTCCTTTCGGAAAAATGCCCGACCCCGGTTAAAAGAATCGGCGTTAACGATGAATTCGGCCATTCGGGACCTGCCAGGGATTTATTGAAGCAGTTCGGACTCAGCGCTGAAAATATTGTTAAAGTAACAAAAGAATTTTTATAAAAGAAATGTGCAACAAAAAAGAGATGGTTTTTTCCATTTCTTTTTTGTTTGTCTTAAAAACAGACTAAACCCTGGTTCAACCGGCGGTAATGTTTTTTATAAAAACGCTTGATTTTTATGATATAACCGGATATAATATAATTAAATCGTGATTTAATAAATCGTGATTTAATAAATTACGGAGATGAGTTTATGTTCATTGGCAGAGAAAAGGAACTGAAGTTTCTTGAGGATAAATATAATGAAACAGGCGGACAGCTTATCGTTCTTTACGGCAGACGCCGTATCGGCAAAACCGAAACCTTAAAGGAATTCTGCAAGGGCAAACAGCATATATACTTTTCCTGCAGAGAGTGTACAGATAAACTGCAGTTGAAAAATTTCTCTGAGCAGCTTTTCAAAGAGAATATTTCGGCAAAACAATACATCAATGAATTTCAGGATTGGGAAGGCGCTTTTAAATCCGTTGCGGATTTACCGTACGGAGACAGCAAGCGTTTGATTGTGATTGATGAGTTTCCGTATATGTGTAAGGAGAATGAAAGCATTCCGTCAATTCTGCAAAACCTTTGGGATAATGCTCTGAAAAACTCAAATGTTATGATTATTCTTTGCGGCAGTGCTATGAGTTTTATAGAGAAAGAATTGCTGGCTGAGAAGAATCCGCTTTACGGCAGAGCAACCGGAATCTATAAAATGCAGGAAATGGGCTTTTATGATGTTGTTAAGTTCTTCCCTAATTACAGCAATGAGGATAAAGTGATTGTATATTCCATTCTCGGCGGAATCCCTCACTATTTAAGACAGTTTAACCCTGATCTTTCCCTTGAAAAAAACATCAAAAAGAACATTCTGACAAAGGGCAGCGTTCTTTACAGTGAGGTTGAGTTCCTGTTAAGGCAGGAACTGCGAGAAACAAATGTTTATAACTCCATTGTTCAGGCGGTAGCACTCGGCAATACCAAACTAAATGATATTAGTCAGAAGGCGCTGGTTGAGGATAACCCAAAAACAAGCGTTTACCTCAAAAATCTGATTGAGCTTGGTATTATCAAAAAAGAGTTTTCCGTTGATACCTCTGTTAAGGAAAACGCAAACAGAAACAGAGGAACCTATCGTATTGCAGATAATTTTTTCCGATTCTGGTATGCTTTTGCTTTTACTAATCTGTCCGCGCTTGAAACCGACGATGTTGACGGCGTTTATGAGTACAGCATCAAGCCAAATTTAGAGAGGTTTGCCTCCTTTGCCTTTGAGGATGTATGTAAAGAATTTGTTATCCGTCAACAGAAAGCAAATAAGCTGCCGTTCAGATATAACAAACTTGGAAAATGGTGGGGCAAAACGACTGTCAGACGAGGCGAAGATACCGAAATTGCCGAAACGGAAATTGACCTGTTAGCCATATCTGATACAGAAAAGAAATATCTTGTCGGCGAGTGCAAATTCAAAAAATCACCGTTTTCATACGCTGAATTTCTCGATACAGAAGCAAAACTTGCAAAAGAAAAAGAAGAAAATGAGTTTTACTATATTCTTTTCTCCAAATCCGGATTTGATGAAAAAATCCAATTGCAAACGGTAACAAAGGCTCCAATCCTTATGTGTGATTTAAACGATATTGTATAGTAAAAACCCTGCTCACACCGAGCAGGGTTTCATTAATATGGTAAGTATTATGCATAAATTGGTTCAAATCACAAAGCCTATGATTCCGATGCAGCCATTTTTTCTTTTTCTGCTTTTCTTTGCGCTCTTTTTTTCTTAGCCTTGTATCCCATCAGTTTATCAAGATGGTCCTGAGGTGTTGAATAAGAGCCGAGAGTAACTGTTTTTGTGCCGTATGTTCCGTGGAAATCGGAACCGCCCGTCATAAGCAGTTTTTTCTTTTTGCAAATTGCGGTCAGTTCTTCAACAAGTTCGGGCGAGTTATAGGGCGACCAGACTTCAACTCCGTCAAGCCCCATTTCAACATATTTATCAATCTCGTCAATATTATTGAATTTTCCCGGGTATGCAAGAACAGCAACCGCGCCTGCGCCGTGAATTTCGTTTAAAACTTCTTCAACGGTTGGATATTTGGTTGGCGCAAGAACATTTGATTCGCTGTCTTCATCAAAAAGAGCGTGGTATAAATCGCCGAAAATCTCGCTTGTGTAGCCCGCGTCCATCAAAGCATGCATAATATGCTGCTTATAAAGATTTGTTGAGCCGCTTGCGTGGCTTATTATAAAATCACTTGTGATGGGAAATCTTGCGGCTATTTTGAGCATCATAATCTGACCCGCTCTTTTTCTTGCAACCGAAGTTTTTTTGCAAATCGCCTCAAGCCTGTCGGGTGAGTCTGCGAGATATGCAAGAATGTGAACATTTTTGCCCTCTTCAAAATCAAAAGCAGAAAGTTCAACTCCCGAAATAACATTAACACCGTATCTTTTTCCGATAACCTGACTTCTTACAGTGCCTGCAATACAATCGTGATCTGTTATGGCTATGGTGTCAATTCCGCTTTTCTGGGCGATGATTATTAAATCTTCAATACCGACGGAACCGTCGCTAAGTTTTGTGTGACAATGTAAATCTGCCGCCATAACTATACTCCTTTACTGAAATATCAAATATAATTGCCAAATGTCTATAAACGTATCCGTATGTATACTTTAACACATAGAAAATCAAACTTCAAGAGAAATTATACAAACCGTCATTTTAGACAAATAGAGCGCAAAAGGTGAATAAATAATAGTCAAAAATCCCGTAATGATTGATTAAGTGCCCCAACAGGTAGCCCGACAACATTGAAATAATCGCCTTCAATTCCTTCAACAAGCAAACTTCCGCGACCCTGAATACCGTAGGCGCCTGCCTTGTCGAACGGCTCGCCGGTTTTGATATAGTTTTCAATTGTTTCATCGCTGAGTTCGTAAAACTTAACTTTTGTTTCAACAAAGAAGGATTTTTCCTTTTCACCCCTGATAAGAGTAACGCCCGTAAAAACGCTGTGAACCCTGTTGCTGAGGCACTTCAGCATTGCTTTTGCCTCGTCTTCATCCTTCGGTTTGCCGAGAATTTTCGAGTCGATTGAAACAACCGTATCCGCTCCGATAACAATGCTTTCGCTGTTTGAAAACGGCTGCGCCTTGATTTTTGAAAGGTATAAAACAGCCTCGGCGGGCGATATGTTTTCAGGAAGCGTTTCATCAACCTGGGCGGTTTTGATGATAAAATCCTCCGTTATCAGTTTAAGAAGTTCCTGCCTTCTGGGGCTTTTTGACGCGAGAATCAGCATTTATTTAACTCCTTTGAAATATAATCCTCTGGTGTAGTTTTTTTTGCAAAATTTATTAAATTTGTACAAAGAGATTATTTCGTCTATTTCATCCCTGGTTTCATTTGTGAAATAAAAATGTATGAAATCGGTTTTGATTTGGTCGAGTTTATCCCCCATATATATCGGATTCGGGTTGAGAATTTCAACGCAGGGATAGGGGGAACAAACAACGGGAAATTCATATCCTTTTCTGTCTGTTAACTTGCCCTGCTTCTTGCACTTTTCGCATCCGATTCGGTTTTTAACGGGGCAGTTCCTCGTCAGCATAAGGGGAACTCTGCCGTATGCGATAATGCCCGTGTCTTCGGCGTTTATTCTGTTTGCCTGTGAAAGACTTGTTTCAAATGAAAGAATCGGGGAATTAAACATTTTTGCGCTTTCGCTGTTGAAGATATTGAGCCCGAAGTTTCCGAAAACCTTCATTCCGATTTCTTTTGCGCTTTCATAAGAGCCGATATCGGAGCAAAGCGCGTTTTCAACTCCGATTTCTTTCAGTTTGCGAAGCCTTTCCTTCATCCTGTCTTCAAAGCCGAATAACCCCCGCGGAATTTCAACTCCCGCTTTGGTTTTGATGAAGTTTTCATCGCTCTCCCAAATCGGAATAAATATCCTTTTAAACGGATGCTTGTCCGGTATCTGTGACGCGCTTTGAAATCGCGCGGTGTAATAGGGATTGGCGCTTTTTTCTCTTGATTCTATTTCTTCAAACGGCAACTGAGTGAAAGAAATCTGCGCCTGTTCGTCAAGTTTTTCGCATATTTCCCTTCTCAGTGCATTAATCTCGCTTGCGCTGACTATCAAGCCTTCGCCGAGTTCAATTTCTATTTCATTTGCGAAATACTGCGTTGAGCCGAATTTTGAAAGGCGCTCTGCGAGTTTTTCTTTCGTTAAGGGTTTGTTTATCGCTTTTTCGGGGTAACCTCCCTCTGCAAAAACGCTTTTATACGGCGATACGGCAGTGAGTTTTATTTTTTGGTTTTCCCTGCATAAAAATTTAAGTCCCAGCGGTATCAAAGGCTTTTCTTTATCGTATAAACGGCTGAGGTCTTTTAAAACCTCGGAAGCCGCAACAACATCCTCCTTGCGCCTTGTTCCGAACATATCGCGCCTTTTATCGGTGAAATATCCGTCGGTAAATCCGCTTCTTGAAAAAACATTTTTAAGAAGGTTTTCCTGCTTTGGCGAATAATTTCCTTCAAGCGCTTTTTTGCAGGCGGTAACAGCGGCGGCAACATATTCGGGGCGCTTCATTCTTCCTTCGATTTTAAGGCTGATAACTCCTGCGCTTTCAATCTCGCCGATATGGGAAATAAGGCTTAAATCTTTGAGCGATAAATCATAACTTTTCGAATTGTCGGCGCTGAAAGAAAGTCGGCACGGCTGGGCGCAAAGTCCCCTGTTTCCGCTTCTCTGACCGAGAACCGATGATAAATAGCATTGCCCCGAAACG
>JAFYFO010000387.1 GCA_017543725.1 Eubacterium sp. | reverse complement strand
GGGTAGGTGAAAGTGCTTTCGGGTGTGCCGAGGGCAATATTACTGAAAATATACTGCTCAGGCACTTTGCCTTCGCCGCCCTCCCACGGATGAAACTTTCTGCTCATTATCATATCAAGCGCTTTTTGGTGTTCGCCTATCAAATTAAGCAGTGTGATGTATTCAAGCGTTAAATCGTCACGCAGTTTTACAATATCAAAATGCTTTTTCAAAAAAGCAAGCCTTTCACTCGGATTTACGCCGATTCTCTTTTTCAACAGGTCAAGCTCGTAGAGAATTCTTGCGTCGTTCTCATCAAGTGAAAGCGCTTTTTCCATTAAGGAAAGCGCTGTCTTTTTGTTGTGTTTTACATTGTATTCAAGCAGCGCAAGATTGCGATACGGCGTTGCAAAATCTGCGCCTCGAGCTATGGACATCTCAAAGCACTTTATCGCGTCCTCATGGCGTTCCTTGTCAAAGTACAGGCAGCCGAGGTAGTACGGAGCTTTGAAGTCAGCGTTGTTATTTTCGATAGCGTATTCGAGTACGGCTATATCCTCTATCCTGTTGGGGAAGCAACAGTAAGGGGTATCAGAAAACGCATTTTCAAGATACGCCTTGTCACCGCTGTAAAATGCACGGTAATAATCAAGAAGCGGAAACGGCTCATTGCAGAGATTAAGCAGCTCAAGTGCCTTTTCATTGAAACCGCCGAGCCACAATTCAAGCGATAAATCAATCAGCATATTCGGGTTGATAATGTGCTTTTTAATATCCTCGCCGTTAATGAAAAGCGCAAGAATGTTCAGGCTGTCATACTTTACTGCCTCGCTCTTTTCGCCGGTCAGCAGTGATTTCAGATTCATTGCGGCAAAATTGCGGGCGTTGAATATCAACGCCTTATCGGTAAAAGCAACGGCGCTTTCTGTGTTGCCGAACTTTGACTGAATCAGCGCCAAAAAGTAATATGCATTTGCCTGCGTATCGGCATTCCAGACCGCTTTATAAAACGCGTCAAAGGCTTCGTTTAACCTATCTTGATAAAACAGCGACAAGCCCAAATTGTAATAATACTCTCCGCTAATCGGGTTCGGATTCGAGCGCGTTTGCTTTTTAACGGCATTTCTGAAATACTGCTCGCTTTCTCTAATATATCCTTTTTTGAACAGGAGCATACCGTAGGCGTTATTCAGCCGCATATCTGTTTTATCGCGGCGCAAGCCCTCAAGGTAGTAATCCTCGGCTCTGCGCGTTGCGTGGCGGTACTGCTCAATATGCGTGCCGTAAAGGTATAAATCCTCGTTTGTTTTGCAGTCCTGCGGCAGCGGCGCCGCCTTGGCAGGCTCGGGTATGTCGTGCTTTTTCACATTGCCGTCAAAGGCTAAAATCTCTCTGCCGTCCTTTGTGACGGTGATTTTTATATCTTCGATTTTCAGGTTGTTATTCGGGATAGATAATTCATATGTGTTTGCACACTGAAAGTCAAAGGATTTTTTATAAAACTTATTGATATTAACATCGCATTTGCCGAGCGTACCGGAGCAGTAAAGCGTAACGGTTATCATATCGCTTACATCAAGATGAAGCGACAAATCCTTGTTCGCATTATGCACCTGCCCCAAGTCGTGATACGGCATAAAATACTGCGTAAAATCTCTTGCCTCAAAAGGTGCAATATAACTGAAATCCGGCTGATTGTCTGTAAAGCAGCCTGTCATCAGTTCAAAATACGGACCGTCCTCATCGGTCAGATTTCTATCCCATGCCTTGCCGAAATCACCGCTGCCCCAGGTCCACTGCTTTTTACCCGGTGAAATATGATGGTCGGCAATATGGAGCAGACCCGCTTTCACGCCGTCATCATAACCGCCGACAAAATCAAAATCGCTTTTAGCCGCCATATAAGAGGTAGGTACAGGCAGGTTGTCGTAACGTGAAATATCAACGCCCCTTGAATAATCCACCTTGTAGTAGGTTCCCGTTGCAATCGGGAAAGTGGAAACATCTCGCTTGCCGTGGTCCATAACTGCAGTCACATCAGGCGGAAAGATACTGCGGTAATTGCTGTTAACCGCCACGGCAGGATTTGCCCACCAAAGAAAGGTCTGCTTTACAGGCGTGCGGTTAAAGAGATGATTTTTCAGCTCTAAATACGCCTTGTCGGGATAGAGCGTAAACTCCGTCTCTCCCTTGGTATGAAACATATTCTCGTATTCACTCACAACAACCGTTGCGCTGCCATCCTCATTTTCAAAAAAAGTATAGTTCACCTCGTCAAAGGTGCTCGGGCGATGGTGTTGCTGCCAGTTAAATTCAATGCCGCCGCTGATCCACGGACCCGCAAGTCCTACAAGGGCAGGCTTGATAACCTGATTGTAATATACAAAGTCATAGTTTCTTGTTTTGTCGTACGCTCTCTGCACTCTGCCACCGAGCTCGGGCAGAATCATTATCTTGAGATAATCATTTTCAAGGAATACCGCTTTGTATCCTTTGTCAATTTTTTCATCGCTGATTTTGTCAATAACAGGGTGCGGATAAACCTTGCCGCTGCTGCCCTGATACACACGCTTTTCAAGAAACAGCGGATTTCTGTCAGGCTCTGCTGCCTCATAGGTAGGAATAATTACTGTTTCTTCCCAAACTTTAGATTTTGTGTTCATAAATATCACCTTCGTTGACATTATCACATCTCCATTATATAAT
>JAFYFO010000041.1 GCA_017543725.1 Eubacterium sp. | reverse complement strand
TTCAATATCCGCTCCGCTTTCATACGCGGCAACAAAGGCGCAAAGCGAATTGAGGATATTATGTTCACCGGGAACAGAAAGTTCAACTTTCGCAATAAAATCGCCGTTATGAAAAACCTCATAATCGCTGTAAAATCCGCCGGGGATATTGATATTTTTTGCAACCCATTCATTGCTTTCGTTTCTGCCGATTGAAATGAGTTTCTTGCCTTCAATACCTTTTAAGGTGTCAACAGTGTTTTCATCGTCGCCGTTGAAAATAATTGTTTTTGTTGTTTTCTCTGCAAATTCTCTGAAAGATTTTTTGATATTTTCAAGATTGCCGAAGAAATCAAGATGGTCCTCGTCAATATTGAGGATTACGGCGATATCGGGATTCATATGAAGGAATGTATTATTGAACTCGCAACTTTCGCAAACAAAATTCTGAGTTTTGCCGTATCTTCCGTATGCGTCAATAAGAGGCAGTTTTCCGCCGATAACAGCGGAAGGGTCAAGCCCCGCTTCCATTAAAATCTGCGTTGTCATTGAAGAAGTTGTTGTTTTGCCGTGGGTTCCGCAAATTCCTATGCAGTTTGTGAAAAGTCTTGAAAGCGCGCCTAAAAGTTCTGCTCTTTCAAAGCAGGGAAAATTTGCTTTAGCATATTCAAGTTCTTCATTGCCTTTGAGAATCGCATTTGTGTATATAACAAGTTCGGTATCGTCGGCTATATTTTCTTTAACCTGACCGAGAAAAACCTTCGCGCCCTCTCTTTCAATTCGGCGGAAAGTTTCCGTATCGTTATTATCAGAGCCGCTTATCTCGTATCCGAGAGAAAGCAGAATCTCTGCAACCGGACACATACCGGAGCCGCCTATTCCGATAAAATGAACTTTTTTAACTGATTTCAGCATTTCGTCTATATTTTTCAAGGCATAAAACCTCCAAATCAAATTTCAGCCTTAATATTATACTACAGTCAGATAAAAAAATAAATAGATATTTTAAAAAAGTTGCGCGTTTCACGTTTCGCGTTGCACGTTCTCGGTTACTCGCGCAAGCGCTCAGACAATATAATTGCGTCGCAGACCCGAAATTCTTCATTCTTAACTCTTAATTCTTAACTATATAAAAACTTCCGCCCCGGATAACCTAAGCGGAATTTTTTATATATATTTATGCTTTCTTTTTTGAAGTTACTGCCTTGATAACGAAGAGTGTTGCAACCATAAGAACCATTGAAATCGGAAGAACAATCCAGGGATTCTGGATAAATCCTGCAAGAATATAACTTACGAATGAAACGCCTGCAACTGTTAAAGCATACGGCAACTGGGTTGAAACATGGTTAACATGGTTGCACTGAGCGCCTGCGGAAGCCATAATGGTTGTATCCGAAATCGGTGAGCAGTGGTCGCCGCAAACAGCGCCTGCCATACAAGCGGAAACGGCAATAATTGTTACCTTGCTGTCCGTTCCCGCGAAAACGCTGAGAACGATGGGGATGAGAATACCGAATGTTCCCCAGGAAGTTCCGGTTGCGAAGGAAAGACCGACTGCGATAAGGAAGATGATTGCGGGAAGCATCATCTGCAAGCCTGCAGCAGAGCCTTCGATAAGTTGAGAAATGAAAATCTTTGCGCCGAGAGAATCGGTCATAGCCTTTAATGTCCAAGCGCAGCAGAGAATAAGAATTGCGGGAGTCATTGCATTGAATCCTTCGGGGATTGCGCCCATACAGTCTTTGAATGAAATAACTCTTCTGCAAAGGAAATAAATAACCGCAAAGATTATTGTTATAAATGAGCCGTAAACAAGACCGACGGAAGCGTCGCTGTTTGAGAACGCGCCGATGAAATCACGATAGCAATCTTCGCCTTTTGTGAAGAAACCGCCTGTGTATATCAAACCGATAATGCAAGCGCAGATGAGGAAGAGAACCGGAATAACAAGGTCGATAACCTTGCCCTTCGGATTTGTCTTTTCCTGCGCTGTTTCTTTGAGTTCATCAAGTTTATCAAGCGCTGCGCCTTTCTGAGCAGCCGCTTCAAATTTCTTCATCGGACCGTAATCAAATTTTGCAAGAGAAATTGTTATCATCATAACAATTGTTAAAATAGCGTAGAAGTTATAAGGAATTGCCGAAACAAAGAGGCTCATTCCGCTTTCAGCGCCTGCGCCTTTTGCAAATCCTGCAACCGCTGCAGCCCATGAGGAAATCGGAGCGATAATGC
>JAFYFO010000386.1 GCA_017543725.1 Eubacterium sp. | reverse complement strand
GCGTTTATTCCGTGCTTATAAACACAGCTGCGTTCGCAATAGGATATATCTATTTCAAAAATCCGAGCACGGTTTTACAGATAGTATTTATAGCGTTCTTATTCCTTATCGGACTTCAGTTCGGCGCTTCAAATCTTCTGCCGACTATGTTCCAGGCTGATGTACTTGAAGACATTGAGCTTAAGACAGGCAAGCGCCTTGACGCTTCGCTCCCGTTCGTTATAGGTATATTCACAATGGTAAGCGGCACAATAGCAAGCACGCTTGCTCCGCTGGTACTTTATGATGACCCCGCAAAGGGCTGGAGCTCGATTATTCACTACATTCCTGCGGCAGAAACACAGACGCTTGATGTTAAGATTAAGCTGCTGTTCTTCTACACCATATTCCATGGACTTATGATGTTCCTTGCAGGCGTTCCGTTCTTCTTCTATAAACTGACGGGCAAAACAAAAGAAGATATGCACAATGCAGTTATCGAACAGCGCAAAAAATTTGATGGCGGAGAAAATATCGAAGAATAATAAAGTTCATTGGCAGGATGGTTTTTAATTAAGCCATCCTGCCTTTTATTATGTTTATATTATATTATTCTTGACATTTTAATACAATATATTGTATAATAGCGCAGTATGTATACTTCTTATGGGAGGAATGGTTTTGGCTAAAAAGGCATACGGAAACGATAGTATTAAATCACTCAAGGGTGCGGACAGAGTCAGAAAGCGTCCCGCTGTTATTTTCGGCTCGGACGGTATTGAAGGCTGTGAACATTCAATATTTGAAATAATGAGCAACTCGATAGACGAGGCAAGAGAGGGTCACGGAAACAAGATTATCGTAACCCGTTTTCTTGACGGCTCTGTTGAAGTTCAGGATTTCGGACGAGGCATACCCGTTGACTATAATAAGAATGAAGGTAAGTTCAACTGGGAACTTCTTTTCTGCGAATTATATGCAGGCGGTAAGTATGACAACGGAGGGGATAACTATGAATTTTCCCTCGGTTTAAACGGTCTCGGACTTTGCGCAACTCAGTACGCTTCCGAATATATGGACGCCGAGATTAAATCGGACGGCTTTAAATATAATCTTCATTTTGAACACGGCGAAAATGTCGGCGGTCTTGTTAAGGAGCCGTACGGCAAAAGGGGAGATACGGGAACAAGAATCAAATGGAAACCCGATTTAAAGGTTTTCACCGATATAAATGTTCCGGTTGAATATTTTCAGGAAACAATAAAGCGCCAGGCGATTGTTAATGATAATATAACCTTTATTTTCAAAAATCAGATAAGTTCTTCAAACTTTGAAAAATTTGAATACTGCTATGAAAACGGTATTCAGGATTATGTTAAGGAACTTGCCGCTGATAAGGCTTTCACAACTCCTCAGTACTGGGAATGTGAAAGAGTCGGAAGAGACAGGGAAGACCTCGACGATTATAAACTCAAAATAAAAGCGGCGCTTTGTTTTTCGCTTAATAATCAACTCAAGGAATATTATCATAATTCAAGTTTTCTTGAACACGGCGGAGCCCCTGAAAAGGCGTTCAGAAGCGCATTTGTCAATCAGATAAACGCTTATCTTAAATCTGCAAATAAATTCAATAAAACAGATTCTCAAATCAGCATTCAGGATGTTGAAGAATGTGTTATCTTCGTTGTTTCTTCATTTTCAACTCAGACTTCCTATGAAAACCAAACCAAAAAAGCGATAACAAACAGGTTTATTCAGGAAGCGATGACTGATTTCTTCAGAAAGCAACTTGAAGTTTATTTCATTGAAAACAAACTTGAAGCGGATAAAATAGCAGAGCAGATGCTCATTAATATGCGCTCAAGAATCAAGGCGGAAAAAACAAGGAAAAACCTTAAAACAACCCTGCAGTCAAAGGTTGATATGACAAACAGGATTCAGAAATTTGTTGACTGCCGTTCAAAAGATGTTAATGAAAGAGAAATCTTTATTGTTGAGGGTGATTCTGCGCTCGGCGCCTGCAAACAGGCAAGGGACGCTAATTTCCAGGCTTTGATGCCTGTCAGGGGCAAGATATTAAACTGCCTCAAATCCGATTATGATAAGATTTTCAAAAGCGATATCATAACCGATTTGATTAAAGTTCTCGGCTGCGGAGTTGAAGTTAAAAGCAAGGCGGCAAAAGATGTTTCAATGTTTGATATGAACGCGCTTCGCTGGAATAAAATTATGATTTGTACCGATGCGGATGTTGACGGATTTCAGATAAGAACTCTTATTTTAACAATGATATACCGCCTTATGCCGAAACTCATTGATGAAGGCAAAGTTTATATTGCTGAGTCTCCGCTTTATGAAATAACTTATAAGGACCAGACATATTTCGCTTATAACGAAATTGAAATGGATGATATTAAAGAGAAACTCGGCGACGCAAATTATGTTGTTTAGCGCTCTAAAGGTCTTGGTGAAAACGAGGCTGATATGATGAGCCTGACGACAATGAATCCCGCAACAAGAAGATTAATCAGGGTAACACCCGACGATGCTCAGGCAACTTCGGAAGTCTTTGATTTGCTTCTCGGCGATAATCTTGACGGAAGAAAAGAATATATTGCCGATTTCGGTCATCTTTATATAGATGCCGCAGATGTCAGTTAAAGGAGGTATTAAATTATGGCAAGAAAGAAAAAAGAAGAAAATATTAATACCAATCCTTTGGCGGATAATGTTCATATTCAGGGCGCGGGAACAGTTAAGGATGAGCATATAATCGAAACCCTTAAATCAAACTATATGCCATATGCAATGAGCGTTATTCTTTCGCGTGCAATCCCCGAGATAGACGGTTTCAAGCCCTCCCACAGAAAACTTCTCTACACAATGTATCTGATGAATCTGCTCCAGGGAAAAACTATAAAGAGTGCAAATATTGTCGGAAGAACTATGCAACTCAATCCTCACGGCGACGCTTCTATTTATGAAACAATGATTCGTCTTTCCCGAGGAAACGAGAGTCTTTTATATCCCTATGTTGAATCAAAGGGTAATTTCGGTAAGGCATATTCAAGAAATATGATGTATGCCGCATCGCGTTATACCGAGGCAAAACTCGCTCCGATTTCAAAGGAACTTTTTGAAGATATCAATAAAGACACGGTTGATTTTGTTGATAACTATGATAACACAATGAAGGAGCCGACATTGCTTCCCGTAACATTTCCATCAATCCTTGCGAATGTTACAACGGGTATCGCTGTTGGTATGGCTTCGTCAATCGCTTCTTTCAATCTCGGCGAACTTTGCGACACAACAATTGCTTTAATCAAAAATCCCGACCACGATGTTTCGGAAACGCTTCTTGCTCCCGATTTCGTAGGCGGAGGATATATTATCTATGATAAAGCGGAACTCGACAAGATTTATTCAACGGGAAGAGGCTCGGTTAAAGTCAGGGCTAAATATAAATACGATAAATCATATAACTGCATTGATATAACCGAAATACCGCCCACAACAACGAGCGAAGCGATTATTGATAAAATTGTTGAACTTGTTAAATCAAACAAGGTTAAAGAACTCAGCGATATACGCGATGAAACCGATTTGAAAGGTCTTCGCATAACCCTTGATTTAAAACGCGGAACAGACCCCGACGCTTTAATGACAAAACTCTATAAATTAACGCCTCTTGAAGATGTTTTCTCCTGCAATTTCAATGTTCTTATCAAAGGAACACCGAAAGTTCTCGGCGTTAAGGAAATACTTAACGAATGGATTGAATTCAGGGTTGAATGCGTCAGAAGGAAAACTCAGTTCACGCTTGACAGAAAGGCTCAGAGGCTTCATTTGCTTGAAGGTCTGAAGAAAATACTTCTTGATATTGATAAAGCAATAAAAATTATCAGAGAAACCGAAGCGGAAGCGGAAGTTGTTCCGAATCTTATGATTGGTTTCGGAATTGATAAAGTTCAGGCTGAATATGTTGCCGAAATAAAACTTCGTCATCTCAACAGGGAATATATCTTGAAGAGAACTAATGATATTGAAAACCTGAAGAAGGATATTGAGGCGCTTGATGCAATTCTTCAAAGCAAGAATAAGCAAAAGAAAATCATCATCAAAGAATTAAATGATGTTTCCGAAAAGTATTCAGGGGACAGAAAATCCGAAATTCTCTATGAATTTGAGGAGTTCGACGCTTCTGCAGCGGCTGAAATTCCCGATTATCCCGTTACACTTTTTATAACAAAAGAGGGATACCTTAACAAAATCAGAACCGCAAATCTTCGTATGAGCGGCGAACAGAAGGTTAAGGAAGGGGACAGCGTTGAAAAAGTCTTTGAATGTTCAAACAAGGATGAAATTCTTGCTTTCACCGATAAAGCGCAGGTTTACAAAGCGAAAGTTGATGATTTTGCCGATTCAAAGGCGTCCCAACTCGGAACTTTCGTTGCCTCAAAACTTGAAATGGAAAGTAATGAGAAAGTTATTTTCATCTGCGTTGTCCGCGAATATAAGGGCTATATGATTTTTGCCTTTGAAAACGGTAAAGTTGCAAAGGTTGATATCGGCGCTTATCAAAC
The DNA here is from genome assembly GCA_017543725.1 of Eubacterium sp. Taxonomy (GTDB): domain Bacteria; phylum Bacillota; class Clostridia; order Oscillospirales; family Acutalibacteraceae; genus Eubacterium_R. The sequence continues at coordinate 2,119 of JAFYFO010000386.1, read as the reverse complement.
CAAAACTAACAGAAAGAAACTCATTAATGCATATTCGTCCAAATGTCCGCTCAGTTGCATTGAATATATTGAAGAAGATTGCGAACTTGTTCTTTGCTCAACAAACGGAAGAATGCTTATCTTGAATACAGGCGCGCTTTCACCCAAAACAACGAAAGACACTATCGGCGTTTCGGTTATGACCCAAAAGAAGAACTGCCGTCTTGAATCAATGCATTTCTATAAAGAGGGCGAATTTGAAAAAGCATGGAGATTCCGCACTAAAAATCTTCCTGCCGCAGGCGCTCTTCCGGGTCCTGCAGACAATACGGACCAGATAACTTTTTAAAATAATATTTAATAAATAAAAAAGTTCTTGCAATATTAAATGCGTTATGATATAATTCTTTCGAATTATTTCGATAACACGGAGGAAAAATATATGCTTTGGTATCATTATGTATTTGGTGCGGTTCTCATTGTTGCATCAATTGTTATAACAGTTGTTGTTCTTATGCAGGAGGGTCGTTCTCAAAACCTTTCCGGCGCAATCACCGGCGGCGCTGATTCTTTTGTCGGAAAATCAAAGGGCAGAACCATTGAAGCAAAACTTGAAAGATTAACAAAGTGGTTAATCGGATTCTTCTTTGTGATTGTTCTTGCAGCATTTCTTGTATTTCTTTTTGTAAAATAAAGAATAATAGCCTATGGGGCACTTAATCAGAACACTTTACGGCTTTGTTTTGTCCCCGAAAGTATTGAAAACCGCCTAAATACGAAAGTATTCAGGCGGTTTTATAATCTGATTTTGTGCTGAATTTTCGGCTGTTTTTTGGAGAATAAAATTGAACTATATAATTTTCGACCTCGAATGGAACAGCGGGTATAACTATGCTCTTCAGAAATTTATGAATGAGATTATTGAAATCGGCGCTGTTAAACTCGACGAAAGCCTTAATATAACAGACACTTTTAAGCAACTTGTTTTCCCTGAATACACAAGGAAACTTTCTTCAAGATGCAAAAGAATAACAAAAATAACCGCTGAGGAGATTAAAGATAACGCTGTTGATTTCAACAGTGCTTTCGCTGATTTTGAAAGATGGTGCGGAAGCGGAGAAAATGTTTTTATGAGTTGGAGCAATTCCGATTTATTTGTTATGAGCAATAATTTTCTCGTTAACGCAGGAAACTGCAATATATCCTTCATAAAAAAATACTGCGATGTTCAGAAATACTGTATGGCGTTCATCAAGAGGGAAGGCGAAAATAAAAATAATCAGATTGGTCTTTCCAACTGCGCTGAACTTATGAATATTCAAACAGACACCGAAAAACTTCACAGAGCGCTTGCCGATTGCTATGTTGCGGCGGACTGCTTCAGGAAGGTATACGATAAAGAAAAACTCAGCGGATATATCCATAATTGCGACAGCAGTTATTTTGAAAGGCTTCTGTTTAAGCCGTATTATATAACCGAGCCTGTTTCAAATCTCTTTGATGTTTATAAATATGATATGGAATGTCCAGTTTGCGGCGCAGTTATCAAGCCTTCAAAAGAATATATTGTTCAGAATAAATCATTCAAAGGCGCAGTTAAATGCAGAAAATGCAAGAGGAAATTCTGGGCTTTCATCAGAGTTAAAAAAACTTATGATGATATTTTAATTAAAACTCATTTCATTCAGATGAATAAGAGCAGAGCGAGAAAAATATTCGGCAAAATGTAAATTTTTTAAAATTTCTTTATTTTTCAGTTAAAATATTATATAATTACTATGTAATTTTGGCAAGGAGAGGATTTTATGGCATCAAAAGATTACGATGATTTACTTGAATCTTTTATGAATAATTCTCAAAAGGTTTATAATGAGGACAGGGATTCACAAAAATTAAAAAATGAAACCCTGCCGAGTTCATACAGCGTTAACACGGATTCAAAGAACAAACCGCCCAAAACAAGGGTCAGGAAAAGCGCCAAAAAAGCGCGTCCCGTAAAGGAAAAATCGCCGTTTTCAAAGGTTCTCGGCACAGTCGGTAAAGTTCTTTTGGCGCTCATAATGATTATGGGCGTTGTTGCCGTTGTTTGCGCTTCCGTTATCGGAATTTACGGCTACAGTGTTGTTCACGGCGACGCTGT
>JAFYFO010000385.1 GCA_017543725.1 Eubacterium sp. | reverse complement strand
GTTACAAGCAAATCGGTTACAAAAAGCAAATCATTGAGTTCGTCTTCTTCTGATAAATCAATAATGAAATCCTTATATTTTTCATCAATTTCAAATCTTTCTTTGCAGAAAGGATGAAGTTTTATGATTATTGCATATTCTTCGCCGAGGCTTTCATAAACCTTTTCGGGATTAAACGCTTCAAGCGGATAAAAGGCGCTCATCTGACCGTTGCCCCTGAAAGTCGGAGCGAAAAGAAGGATTTTTTTATCCCTGAGTTCGGGATGTTTTTCGTAAAATGCTTTGCGAACATTCAGACCGTATTCCTCCTGCATAAAAATATCAGTTCTCGGAATACCCGTTGCAACAACACATTCATCAGAAAGCCCAAAGCCTTCGGCATAGTGCTTTTCGATTTCTTTTGAACTGACTATTGCATAGTCGTACATTCTGTGGTTAACATCGGTCTGTTTCGGTCCGCCCTTTTTGCCGAGCCTTGTAAAACCAAAGGTTTTAAACGCACCGCAGGCGTGCCAGAGTTGGAAGAGTTTAACCCCTTCCCTCTTATCAACAACATTGAGCAATCTGAAATAATCATCAACGATAACAACTTTGCTTGTTGCATAAAGGTGCATAAACTCCCTTATGTTTTTCATCTTGCTGTGGCCGTTAGGGTCGGAGAAAAGAAGGAATTTAAAATCAATATCCTCCCTGTCTTTAATCAAATCATAAACATAGGCGGGGTTTCCGCCCATTTCGTCCCTTCTTCCGGAAATAAAAGCAATTCTGTTAGGAACAATCTGATGATGGTCGCAAAGAACACGATAGTAGTATTTAAACAGCGCTAAAATCGGTTTTCTCAGGTTATCAACAACTTTTGCCCTCATAAAACTTGTTTTCAAAAATGAAGAGAAGTTTATTTTTATCTGAACAAAAATGTTTTTCAAAACGCCGTCTATCGGCTTTGTCGCCCTTTTGGGAAGAACGCCCAGAGCGGCAAACGCTCCGTCAAGAACAAAATAGGGAGCCAAAACAACCGCAAGAGCGCATCTTATTATAAAGAAAACAAATCTGACAAGGCTTGAAAGGATAACAAATCTTCTTTTCTTTTGCGCTTTTTCGGTTTTTTTAAGAATAATAGTGTTGTTTTCAAAATCGAAATCAACTGCATATTTATCAAAATATTTTGAATTGACTGTTTCATATTCCGCTTCGCCGTCATAGGCGGAAACGCCGTCGAAACATTCATATTCAATATGCTCTTTCGAAATATTCAGATAGGGATTTTCATTGATAACATTTGATGAAATGTTGAAAGGAACGCCGATGCACTCATTGTTTCCGTAATAAAAATCAATTCTGATTTCAATATCATCGTCGCTGCTTTTGTTATAGAAAAGATTATCAATAAAGAAAACATGATTGCAGACAACAACGCAGTTTTCACTTTGCTTCTGGCGGAAATAATTTGTTACAAGAAGCGGCAGACGCCTTGTTGTTTCCCCCTGTTTAAAAAAGACTTTTGCTTTGGGAGAAGTTACATCAACATTATACGGACAGTTGAAGGCAACGGAAAGATGAAGTTTGTTTTCCTCGGCAACAATTCCGTTTATAATCATTTTGCAATCAAACATAGTTTCTTCCTGTTATAAAAAGTTTTTTATAGTATACCATATAATTAATCTAAAATCAATAATTGTAAAAATATATGCCATATATTGAAATAATGCTTCAATTCTGTTAATATATTTTCGGGTGATGATTATGCTGAAAAGATATAAAAACGAAATATTTTTCTTCTATATTTTCACGGCGGCGGCGCTGATTTGCGCTTTGTTTTTTGATTTGAAACTCGATATTTTTCTCAACAATCCGAAAAGCCCCTTTGCAATCTGGTTTTGCAACACGGGCGAAATGCCGAGCAGGCTCATCTGCCCCCTTGCAGGTCTGTTGATTTATAAACTTGCCAAAAAGAAATTGCACAGAAATCTTGGACTTTTTATTGAACTCGCAGGCTCTGCATATCTCGGATACCATATTGCGGATTATTTCTTTGTTGAAGAAAATCAGATTCTTTTCGGAATAATATACGGATTTGGTTTCGGACTCTTTTTGCTTTTCCTCGGAAATTTCATTGTTATTCCAAAGGAATATGAAAAAGCGCTTCTTGTTCTCAGCATTGCGGGAATTGCCGTTATGGCTGTTCAGACTCTGACGGTTGAGGGAATAAAATTCCTGTGGGGCAGAGTTCGATTCAGGGATTTGCTTGCCGCAGGAAGTTACGATATGTTCACTCCGTTTACACATCCCAACGGAATAAACGGCAATAAATCCTTCCCCTCGGGTCACACGGCGGGAGCGGGAATGAGTTATTTATTATTAACCCTCCCCTATCTTTCGGAAAAATTCAGCAAGAGGAAAACGCTTTTATTTGCAATCGCGTTTTGCTATACGGGAATTGTTGCTTTAACAAGGCTGATTATGGGAGCCCACTATCTCAGCGATGTTGCCGTCGGCTCAGCGATTTCCTTCACCTGCGTTATTATCTCAACAGGCGTTATCGAAAAGAAGAAACTTTTAATAAATAAATAGAACAGAAAATAACCCGACCCCAATTATAAAAAACGGCGAAACCGAAAACACGGTTTCGCCGTTTTTATCATATTTTATTTGTCGTATTTCCTGTTGATAAAATAAACTGCGATATTCGCTCCGACAACTGCGATATTCAGAAAATAAACTATTAAAACATAGTTTATGTTTCCGCCTATAAATTTCGCAGCAATACCGCAAATATAGCCGAATTCAATGAGCAAAAGAAATTTCAGGCTCATTGATTTTGCGGTTTTCGCTTTAATATTTTTAACAAGATTGAAGGGCCATGAAAGCCCGAAGCAAATAAGCATTAAGGTTTCAAAAACAGAAGCCATGGCAATTCTCCTAATTGATTATTTCTCTGAGAACAAGGATTTCATCAGGCCTTATCATTTTAACATATTCTTTCAGACTAATAAAGGTATATCTTTCATCAAGCATAATTATTTTTTTATAATCGCCCGAAATATACGGAACAAAGGAATTTGCAAAGGAATCTTTAAGAATTAAAAGTGTTTTATCGCTTTTTGCATCTTTGTTTTCTATTTCAACGATTCCGTGGTTTCCGCCCTGAAAAACATTATATTTATCCTTGGTTTCAAGGGCGCTCATATCATAGAAATCAATTTCCTTTCCGTCTGCCGTAACTTTTAAATCCTGCACCTCGGGAAGAAGAATTTCATCGGCAGAGTTTATTGCGGGAACTTTTGAATGAAGAGTTCCTTTGAAATCCTTTGAAACGCTCTTCAATGAAAAATCTTCTAAGGGTGAAGCCTCAACTCCCTTTGCATCGCAGAATTCTTCATATGCTTTATACGCGCCGTATGCGTTCCAGTGGTGGTCTGTTTTATAATAAAACTTCTCGTTTTCAAGTGCCTTTTCAGAATTGATAACGCTTGCATTTTCAAGGTGCGAGGAAAGTTTTTCAAACAGACTGTTCCAATCATAAGTAGGCGCTCCGCCCGGAAGAAGGTTGTTCAGAGTTATTTCCGCAGACGGAACATAGAAAACAAAAACCTTGTTTTCCTTTGCAATATCATTGATTTTTTCAGCATATGAAACGATTGATTTCTCGTTTATATCGGAGGGGATTATCTTTTGAATAAGCCTGCCGTTTTTGCAGATATACGCCCCCGAAATATCCTTCTGATTGCATAAAAGTTTTAACTTTGTCTGACAGAAAACGAGTTCATCCTTAAACGGAAACTGGTCTGAAAGATAGGTTTCAAAATCGTTTTGGAAACGGCTGTTTTCAAGTGTTTTTGAAATTGTTGATTTTGTCATCAAACTTCTGTTTTCCTGCTGCGAAACCGCTTTGTCGGGCAGAATTATTATTGAGGACAAAACCAGAGCAGGCAAAAGTATAAAAAGAATTAAAAATGTTTTTTTCATAATCAAACCTCAGAATCTGAAATATAAAAACGGATTATAACTGTCGCCAATCAGCATCAAAACGGACAGAAGCATTAATACAACTGCAATTATTGATTTAAGTGCCGATGATTTACAAAGTTTTTCAAAGAGTTTTTTCGGATAATCCGTTGAGAAAACCGCGCCTAAAACAAGAATAACGGCATATGATTTCAGATAATAGATAAAATCTGCGCTGTATGCGCCGTTTGCACCGAAAAGCGACGGGATGAAGATTTTGAGTTTTGAAAAACTGTCGTTTGCGAAAATTGCCCAGGAAAAAAGCACTGCCAAAAGAGTGTAGATATGCCCGAAAACGGCAGGAATTTTTTTAAGCAGTTTGAGCAGGAAGAGTTTTTCGGCAACAAGCAAAATAAAGAAATATAGCCCCCATAAAACGAAATTCCATCCTGCGCCGTGCCAGAGCCCTGTTAAAAACCAAACGACAAAAAGATTAACTATCTGCCTTGGCAAGCCTTTTTTGTTTCCTCCGAGCGGAATATAAACATATTCCCTGAACCACATTCCCAGCGAAATATGCCAGCGCCGCCAGAATTCCGTTACACTCTTTGACATATAGGGATAGTTGAAGTTTTCGGATAAATCAAATCCGAGCATTTTTGCAAGACCTATCGCCATATCGGAATAGCCTGAAAAATCAAAGTAAATCTGCAAGGCAAATGCAAAAGTTCCAAGCCACGCAAGCGCCAAGGAAGCGGAGGTCTGATTTGAAATCTCGCTCCAGAGCGCCCCTGCCTGATTTGCAATCAAAACCTTTTTTGCAAGGCCTGCTGCAAAGCGGCGTATTCCGATAATCGCGTTATCCGCGCTGATAGTTCTCTGCCTTATTTCAAGTTGATTTTCAATATCGGCATATCTGAC
>JAFYFO010000384.1 GCA_017543725.1 Eubacterium sp. | reverse complement strand
GATATGCTTATGGTTTTTCCAGAACCGTTTATCTTCAGGTTAAAAACGAGGATATCGAATTATCCGAACCGATTGTTATAATCGGCTGCGATTTCAGCAAGGACGGTATAATAGACGACGAGGATATCCGCCTTTTCAGTATGATTATTTCTGCAAAGAAAAACGACCCCTCATATCTTTGTTTTGTCGATATGAACGGCGACGGATATATCAATGCAAAAGATATGATTTATATCAATGCATGTAAAGGATTATCAACTCAGAGTTTCAGATATCCGCAATTAATCATTTCTTGATCATTTCAATATTTTTGTTGATTTGATATAGGGCAGTAGGGGAAAGTCGGGCGCAAGCCCGGCTTTTTCCGAATTTGTTTAAACAGACGGCTTTAATATAATAAATCAAACCTATTAAACCTTCCCCTTGGGGGGGAAGGGGGACCGCTTGCGGTGGATGAGGGGTGTTCATAACCTGATTCAATTTTTGCGTTTGCGCAAAAAAATAACGCTTTCTTTTCGAAAGCGTTTGATTTTTTGTTAAGCCTTATTTGCCTTGTTTGCAAGATTGCTCTTCTTTCTTGCTGCGCAGTTCTTATGGATAAGATTTTTGCTTGCAGCCTGGTCAATCTTCTTAACAGCGTCTTTGATGAGTTCATCCATGTTTTCAGCGCCTGTTTCGATAGCAGCGTTAGCCTTCTTTATTGCTGTTTTAAGAGCGGTGTTGCGGCTTTTGTTAGCAGCAGCCTTTTTCTGATTAACCTTAATTCTTTTCTTTGCAGATTTAATGTTTGCCATTCTTTTTTCACTCCCTTATGAGTTAATAAAGTATTTATTTAAGTTGAGGTTGAACTTTTAGTGCTTTAAGATAGTATCACAAGTAAAAGAAAAATGCAAGTATTTTTTTATTTTTGGGCATACTTTTAGAAAAAGATAGTAAAATCGGGGCAAAAATATGCAAATTAGAACAGATTTGGCGCTTGAAAACTATGAATCGAGCGAAAAAACAAAAATAGACGGCGTTATCGTCAAAGAAAGCGGAAAAATAACAACGGTTGATGTTGTTAATGAAAACGGCGCAAAGGCGCTCCTCAAACCAATAGGGAAATATACAACGCTTCAACTTGATTCTTTTATCAGCAATACCGATATTTTTGACGGCAGACTTGATGAGTTTTCAAAAATTCTTTCCTCGCTTCTTCCGCAAAAAATAACCTCCGTTCTTGTTGCAGGGCTCGGCAATAATAATATAACAGCCGACGCTCTCGGTCCGCAAACGCAGAAATATGTTTTTTCAACGCGGCATATAGTCAGTGAAATTGAAAAAATGCAGGGTTTTGAAAATCTCTTTCCGGTTTGCTCAATCGCAACGGGCGTTCTCGGGGAAACGGGAATTGAAACTGCTGAAATAATATCGGGGGTTGCCGAAAAAATAAAGCCCTCCTGCATTATTGCAATAGACGCTCTTGCCGCTTCCGATAAAAGCCGCCTCGGAACAACCGTTCAGTTTTCAAACAGCGGCATATCTCCGGGCTCGGGGGTCGGCAACCACAGAAACG
>JAFYFO010000383.1 GCA_017543725.1 Eubacterium sp. | reverse complement strand
ATTCTTTTGAAAGAATTGTTGATGTTATGGTGACATATGTTGAAGGTCTGCCGACTCCGTTTTCTTCAAGCGCCTTGATTAATGAAGCCTCTGTGTATCTTGCAGGGGGCTGAGTGAAGTGCTGATTGCCGGCAAGGGATTTAAGCCTTAAAACATCCCCTTTTGCAATCGGCGGAAGGGGCGCTTCGGAAGCGGATTTTGAGGCGTCGTCTGTTTTTTCTTCATAAAGCGCTGTGAAACCGTCGAATTTAACGGTATAGCCGGTTGAACTGAAAGTGTAGCCGTTTGCGTCAATCTCAATTTTAATAGTTTCCTGAAGGCAGCTTTCCATAAGCGAAGCGATAAAGCGCTCCCAGACGAGTTTATATATTTTATATTGGTCGCTTGTTAACGACGCCTTAACTCTGTCGGGAGTTATATTCGGCATTGAAGGTCTTATTGCCTCGTGGCCGTCCTGAGCGTTGCTTTTCGTTTTATAGATTCTCGGCTTCTGAGGAAGATATTTTTCGCCGTAGTTTTCTCTGATGAACTGAGTTCCCGCGGCTCTTGCCTCATCTGAAATTCTGAGTGAATCGGTTCTCATATAGGTTATAAGACCGACCGTTCCGAGCCCTTGAATTTCAACGCCTTCATAGAGTTCCTGAGCCGCTTTCATAGTTCTTCTTGCCTGGAAGGAAAGACGGCGCGAAGCCTCCTGCTGAAGAGTTGAAGTTATAAACGGCGGAGTAGGTTTTTTGGTTCTTGTTCCTTTTTTAACGGAAGTAACCCTGAATTCCGCTCCGTCCAAATCGGCAAGAATCTTATCGCTCATTGCCTTATCGGATATATTCTTTTCGCCGAGTTTGAGTTTGTTTCCTTCGGGGTCGCAAACAAGAACTGCGGGGAAAACTTTTCTGTCGGGAGGATTGGTGAGTTTTGCGTCTATTGACCAATATTCCTCGGGTTTAAACGCCCTTATTTCCTCTTCCCTGTCAACAACAAGTCTGAGGGCAACCGACTGAACTCTTCCTGCGGAAAGTCCTCTTCTGATTTTCTGGCTTACGAAGGGGGAAAGTTTGTAGCCGATAAGTCTGTCAAGAATACGGCGAGCCTGCTGAGCGTTTACCAAATCAACATCTATTGCTCTCGGAGCGTCCATTCCCTTCTGAACTCCCGTTTTTGTTATCTCGTTGAAAGTGACCCTGTTTTTCTCATCAAGGTCAAGGCCGAGAAGATATGCAAGGTGCCACGAAATAGCCTCTCCCTCACGGTCGGGGTCGGTTGCAAGATAAACATAATCGGCTTTGTCCGCCTTCTTCTTGAGTTCCTGAACGAAGTTTTCTTTTCCTTTAATAACTGCGTATTTAGGAGCAAAATCATTGCTCACATCAACGCTGAGTCTTGCCGCAGGCAAATCACGAACATGACCCATGGAAGCGATAACATCATATCCCTTTCCAAGATAGCCCTTTATATTCTTTGCCTTTGCAGGCGACTCAACTATAACAAGTTTAGACATATATTTTTATCCTTTCGGTTTGTTTACTTTTATGAATTATCTTATTTTATATCTTTGTCCCGAAGCGCTGACTATCAGCCCCTTCATTTCAAGAAGGGTTAAAGAGGCTAAAACCTCGCCGGGAGTAAGATTTGCGCTTTGGGCAATTTCCTCAACGGTTTTCAATTCTTCTTCAAGAACATCGAAAACCGCTTTTTCAGAGGGCGGAAGTTTCAGCGATTTATTTGATAAATCAATTCGCTTAACCCTGTCGCGAGGCATATTATCAAATGAAATCTGGTCTTCCTTCGGCGTTATTTTTTTATAATCATCGCCGAGTTTTGCGAGTTCTTTAACTCCGAGAATTTTGCTCTCATCAAGACTTTCAAAATCTTTTGCATATTGCTGAATTATAACTGCGGGGCTTGTTGCAACAATCGCTCCGTCGTTAATAAGAAGATTGGTTCCGAGGAATTTTGAATCAAAAATTGAGGCAGGAATCGCAAATATATCGCGGTTTTGCTCCGTTGCATATGAAGCGGTTATCAGCGAGCCGCTTTTTTCTCCCGCTTCAACAACAAGCGTTCCGAGAGTCAGGGCGCTGATTATCCTGTTTCTCATCGGGAAATTATATTTAACCGCAGGTGTTTTCGGTGGAAACTCGGATATAAGCGCGCCGCCCGATTCTTTTATTTTTGTTCGCAGTTCCTCATTTTCCATAAGATACTGCGAGCCAAAACCGCAGCCGAGAACGGCATAGGATTTTCCGCCTGCTTCAATAGCGCCCTTATGGGCAGCGGAATCAACTCCGAGCGCTCCGCCGCTGACAACAAGTCCGCCGCACAGCGCAAAGCCTTTAGCCATAATATGCGCCGCTTTAAGGGCATATGTTGAAGCCCTTCTTGTTCCGACGATTGAAATTGAGGCGTTGTTTTCAAAATCGGGAAAAGCACCGTCTGAATAAAGGACTGCCGGAGGTGCGCTGATTTCCCTGAGCCTTTGGGGATATCTTTCATCATCATATGTTATTATATCCCAGTTATTCTTTTCGCAATCGCTTAATATTTCCTGAGTTGAATCAAGAGTGTATTTAGTTAGTT
>JAFYFO010000382.1 GCA_017543725.1 Eubacterium sp. | reverse complement strand
TGGCGTCAAGAACCTCGCAGCAACTGAAATACAGCGAAATTGCAAATTCCATCGGCGTTTCGGCTCCCACTGCAAAGGAATGGGTCAGCATACTGGAGCGTTCGGGTATAATTTATCTTCTCAAGCCGTTTTATCAAAACATTTCAAAAAGACTTGTTAAAACCCCTAAAATCTATTTTATGGATACGGGTCTTGCGGCATATCTTTGCAGATGGCCAAATGCTGAAACTCTTGAAAACGGTGCTATGGACGGCGCTTTTTTAGAAACATACTGTGTAAGCGAAATAGTTAAAAGTTATTATAACTCGGGCAAACGCCCCGATTTATTCTACGACAGGGATATTGACGGCAAGGAAGTTGATTTGCTTATAACAGAGGGAAACAGTATTTATCCTATTGAGATTAAGAAAAGCAAAAATCCCGCTTCGCCCGATAAAAACCTATCGGCTCTAAAAAAACTTAAAATGGAAATAAAACCCGAATTGGTTCTTTGTATGACAGATGAATTTATTCCGTATAACAGAAATGCTTGGCTCTGCCCTATAAGCGTTTTATAGCATAAAAACAGGATGTGTTGTTATTCTCAGCACATCCTGTTTTTAACAACTATAGTCTTTTTTCAATTTCAATGATAATGTCGCTCATATTAATTCCAAGAGCTTCTGAAATTCTGAACAGTGTTTCAAGAGTTGGTTTTCGTTCCCCTCTCTCAATGGCTGAAAGATGGGTTCTTCCGATTCCTGCAAGTCCGCTTAAGACCTCCTGAGAAACTCCCTTGTTTTTCCTCATTTCAAATATAACTTCTCCAACAATTTTAGAGTCAAGCATTGGCACAAACATATTTATCACCTAATCTAAGTTTATGATATTTTTTTACCAATTATGAACACATATGTTGACATCTGTATACTTATGTGTTAGTATTAAGAAAAAGAAAGGAGTTATATTATGGAAAACAACAATTTTGAAGTTCAACAAGCAGTAAGCGCAGCAATGGCAGAGCAAAAAAAGAAAAAGAGAAAAAAGAGATTAATAATTTTAGGTGTTATTGTTTTGCTTATCATTATTGGTATCGCAATCGGCTCATCCGGAGGTAATGATGAAAAAGAAACAACAACAGCAGCACAGGTAACAGTTTCTCAAAATGATAACAATGTTTCTTCAGATGTTGAAGCCGAAGAGGATGAAAAAACTGATGGAACAATTGGCGACTATGTTTGCATTGTAAAAAAGGCAAAGATTTGCAAGAACTGGGAAGGAAAAGACGCAGTTAAAATTACATATTACTTCACAAATAATTCTAAAGAAGCAGCAAGTTTTGATATTGCGTTATCTGATGAAGTTTATCAAGACGATATTCAACTTGAATCAACATTCATCAGTTCCGATGATGATGATTGGGGAGTTGATGTTAAAATCAAGCCCGGAAAAACAAAAGAGGTTTCCAAGGTTTACCTCTTAAGAGATAAAAAAACTGACTTAGAAGTTGAAATAAGTGAATTAATTTCTTTCAACGATGATAAACTTGTTACAACAGTTAAACTTGAAAAATAATAACAAAAACAGGCAGTGTCATATTGACACTGCCTGTTTTTGTTATCTGAGTATTGCAAATCTTTTCTCATAGTGTTCGTTCTGAATCAGCAGATTTTTTCGTTAGGCAAGGCTTGGTTAAAATCACGACGACGGGAGCATATACAGATATGTGACCGAGCGGGATTTTAAGCGTAAAGCAGCATGGCGGAAAAAGATGCGATTCAGACTCCTGAATATGCGTTGAAGCCGCCGTCAACGGGGATATTAACGCCCGTGATAAAGCCGCTGTACGCCTCGTCGCAGAGGAAGAGGAGCGCGCCGTCGAGTTCTTCGGGTTTGCCGAAACGGTCCATTGGAGTTGCGGCAAGAATTTTGCCCGTTCTCTCGGTTGGGCTTCCGTCTGGATTCCACAAAAGCGAAGCGTTCTGCTTTGTTGAGAAGAAACCGGGAGCGATTGCGTTAACTCTGATTCCCATCGGAGCAAAGTGAACAGCCATCCATTCCGTGAAATTCTTAACAGCCGCTTTTGCCGCGGAATATGCGGGAATTCTTGTCAGCGGTCTGAAAGCGTTCATTGAAGTTATCATAACAATGCAGGTGTTTTCCTTTTCAACCATATCTCTTGCGAAAACCTGGGTCGGAATAAGCGTTCCGAGGAAGTTGAGATTGAAAACAAAGGAAATGCCGTTTGGGTCAAGGTCGAAGAAAGTTTTGATATTTTCATCTTTCTGAACAAGGTCAATCTTTTCAAGAGTGTCCTTCGTTGTTGTTCCCTTCGGGTTGTTTCCGCCTGCGCCGTTTAAAAGGATATCGCAAGTTCCGAGTT
>JAFYFO010000381.1 GCA_017543725.1 Eubacterium sp. | reverse complement strand
TTTATAAAGGCTTGAATTTTTTCCGTTTTTATCGCAGATATAAACTCTGTAGCCCGAAACGCCGACATTTTTCTGGGAAGCCCAGGTGAGTTCAACCGAAGAAGGAGTTCTGCTCTTTGTTTTAAGCGATTTAACCTTATTCGGATAAACATTGACATAAATGGTTTTTGTTCCCTTGAAGTTTCCGAGTCCCTCGAAAACAACCTTTGCGCTTTTAACTCCGGCTTTATCATAATTTGAAGCGCTCATTTTATAATCAACGCCGCTTTTCAGTTCCCTGCTGTCGTATTCAACCTTATATTTCGGGGCTTTGCCGGGATAAGCCTTTGAAAGATTGGTTATCTTTATATGGTTGCTTGAAAGTTTGCAGGGAGTTATCTGATAATTCTTTTCAAGCGTTCCTTTATAAGCGCCGATTCCCGTTGCTTTAACGCTTGCAGCGCCTGCGTTGATATTATCTGAATACTCAAGAGAATAATCCTCGTCTTTAACAAGGGTTTTTGTTTCCTCTTCCTGCGTTAAAGGGTTAATCTGAGTTATTTTCAGGGTTACTTTCGGTTTTTTCTCGTTTCCGTTATAAGTGTACGCCTCTGTTGAAAGGGTTATTTCGCCCGATGAAATATCAATTGCATCAAGTGCAAAAGCAGGCAGTGCGAAACAACAGCAAACAACAAAGCAAATCGCCGCAATAACGGATGCTATATGTTTTTTCATAACCGTCCTCCTTATTTCTGTCCGTAATAAGCATTTTTGCCGTGTTTTCTCTGATAGTGCTTATCAAGAAGATAATCTTCTATTCCGATATCGGAAGATGAATCAAGGGATGCAATAAGTTCGGTGCGATGAGCCATTTTTGCAACCTCTTCAAGAATCAAAGCATTTTCAACGGCTTTGAAAGCGTCTTTTCCCCAGGTGAAAGGTCCGTGCCTGTGAATCAGAACAGCAGGACATTCTTCGGGGCTTATGCCTCTTTTTTCAAAGTCTTCAATAATAACTTTGCCTGTATTGAGTTCATATTCTCCGCCGACTTCTTCTTTGCTCAGCCCCCTTGTGCAGGGAACGCAGCCGTTTGCAAAATCGGCATGAGTTGTTCCGTATGCAGGAATATCCCTGCCCGCCTGCGCCCAGGAGCAAGCCCACGCCGAATGGGTGTGAACAACGCCTCCGATTTCGGGGAAGGCATTATAGAGCGCCATATGGGTTGGAGTATCGGAAGAAGGATTGAGCCTTCCCTCAACCTTGTTTCCTTTCAAATCCATAACAACCATATCATCAGCCGTCATTTTATCATACGGAACGCCCGAGGGTTTTATAACAAACAATCCTTTTTCCCTGTCTATTCCCGAAACATTGCCCCAGGTCAGAACAACAAGATTATAATCAACAAGTTTCAAATTGGCTTCAAAAACCTTTTGCTTTAATTCTTCCAACATAATTCTACCAAACCTTTCATACCTAATTTATATGCAACATCATTAAAGAATAATTCTTTTCTGAATTCATTAATTTCGGTGTTTTTATTAATATGAACAAATTCAATTCCCATAATCTCCGCGAAATCACGCATATGCTCCGCAGTCAGAGTATAGGATAAAACGCTGTGGTGAGCGCCGCCCGCATAAATCCACGCTTCTGCAGAAGTCTGCAGGCACGGAAGCGGTTTCCATAAAACGCCTGCAACGGGAAGTTTCGGCATTTCATTTTTCTGCTCTTTACATTCAACATCGTTAACAATCATTCTGAGTCTGTCGCCCATATCAACGAGGGTAACAACGATTGCATTTCCTGTCTGCGCTTTGAAAACGAGTCTTGCAGGGTCTTCCCTGTCGCCGATTCCGAGATGATGAACCTGAATTTTTGCTTTTTCCGCCGCTATTGTCGGGCAAACTTCAAGCATATGCGAGCCGAGAAGCATTTCGTTTCCGGGCTCGAAATGATAGGTGTAGTCCTCCATAAAGGCTGTTCCGCCGTCCATTCCTTCGCTCATAAGTTTCATAAGCCTTGTCATAGCGGCAACCTTCCAGTCGCCCTCTGCACCGAAGCCGTATCCCTGGCGCATCAAATCCTGAGCGGCAAGACCCGGAAGTTGTTTGAGTTCCTGCAAATCCTCAAAATTGGTGTGGAACGCGCCGAAGCCCTCTTTTTCAAGGAACTTTTTAAGCGCAACTTCTTCCCTTGCCTGATAGCGAACCGCTTCAATGTTATTTGTATCCATAACATAATTTGCTTCATATTCAGCCATCTGAGCGTCTATTTCTTCTTCGGTTACGGCGTTTACTTTCTTGATTATATCGCCGACTCCATAGTGGTCAACCTGCCAGCCGAGTTTAATCTGAGCCTCGATTTTATCGCCGTCTGTTACGGCAACATTTCTCATATTATCCGAAATACGGAGAACTCTGAGTTTTCTTGATTCAATAGCGCCGACCGCCGCTCTCATCCAGATTCCGATTTTATTCTGGAATGTTTCATCCTTCCAGTAGCCTGCCGCAACTTTTCTGTTCATTCTCATTCTTGCGGTTATGTAGCCATGCTCTCTGTCGCCGTGCGCTGACTGATTGAGATTCATAAAATCCATATCAATATCGCTCCACGGAATATCGCGGTTATACTGGGTGTTAACATGCATAAAGGGCTTTTTGAGAGCGTTGAAACCTGCAATCCACATTTTTGAAGGTGAGAAAGTATGCATCCAGGTTATAACGCCTGCGCAGTGTTCATCAATGTTTGCCGCCTGCATAATGCTCAAAATCTCTTTCGAGGTTTTAACGCAGGGCTTTGCAACAACTTTGCAGGGAAGATTTTTGCTCCACTCGGCAGCCATCTCAGCCGAATGAGCGTTTATTGTTTCAAAAATGTCTTCACCGTATAAAAACTGAGTTCCGACAACAAACCAAAATTCATAATCTTTAATAGACATAATTTATTCCTTTCAGGTTTTAGGTTTTAGGTGTTAGGTTTTAGGTGATTTATATGTTCATATACGCCGCTTTTTCAACTTCAAGCGCGGATTCATAGGTTTTCATATATTTTTCAAAACCTTCAACATCATTTTTATCGGGATTGATAGTTGTGCTTTTGCAATCTGCGAAAACCTTTGTTTCAAGATATTCTTCAAGAGGCGTTTCGTTTTCCGTTGCGTATTTTGCAAGAACAGCCATTCCCCACGCTCCGCCTTCGCTTGCGGTTTCCATAACGGAAACGGGAGCGTTCATTGCGCCCGCCATAAGTTTCTGACCGACAACGGGAGTTTTGAAAAGTCCGCCATGACCCATCAACCTATCTATTTTAACGCCCTCTTTTTCAAGAAGTTTCATTCCGATTTTAAGGGTTGACATTGTGCTGTATATCTGCGCTCTGAAGAAGTTTGCAAGATTGAAGGAACTGCCCTGAGTTCTTAAAAACATCGGTCTGCCGTCTTCGGTATGAGAAACGGGCTCGCCTGAGAAATAGTTGAAATTAACAAGTCCGCCGCAATCTGCATCGCCCGAAAGCGCCGCTTCATAGAGCAAATCGTATATTTTATATTTCGGCATATCGCTGCCGCTTGCCTTTGCAAATTCGGCAAAGATATTAACCCAGTAATCAAGGTCCGTGCAGCAGTTGTTGCAGTGAACCATTGCAACATCGCTTCCCGCAGGGGTTGTTACTATATCAATCTCCTCATAAACCTTCTCAAGCGGTTTTTCAAGAACAACCATTGAGAAAATTGAAGTTCCTGCGCTGACATTACCTGTTTTTTCGGTTATTGAATTTGTTGCAACCATTCCCGTTCCCGCGTCGCCTTCGGGAGGACACATAGGAATACCTGCTTTAAGATTTCCGCTTTTATCAAGGAGTTTTGCGCCCTCTTCCGTCAGGAATCCTGCGTTTTCACCTGCAAGAAGAACTTTTGGAAGAATATCGCGGATATCCCATTTTCTTCTTTCAACATCATCAAGGCAGGCAAATTTTGAAAGCATTTCGATATTATAGTCTTTTGTTTTGCAGTCTATGGGGAACATACCCGAAGCCTCGCCGATTCCGAGAACTTTTTCACCGCTGAGTTTCCAGTGAACATAACCTGCAAGAGTTGTTAAATAATCAATATCGTCAATATGACTTTCATTGTTCAGTATTGCCTGATAGAGATGAGCAATGCTCCAGCGCTGAGGAATGTTGAAGCCGAAAAGATTGGTCAGTTTTTCGGCTGCCTCGGCAGTCATTGTGTTTCGCCATGTTCTGAACTCACAGAGTTGATTTCCGTTTTTATCAAAAGGAAGATAACCGTGCATCATCGCAGAAAATCCGATTGAGGAAAGCGATGTTATATGCTCTCCCGCCTTTTCGAAAACCGAGGCGTCAAGTTCTGCATACGCACTCTGAAGCCCTTCCCAGACCTGTGACAAAGGATATGTCCAGACGCCGTCTTTAAGGCTGTTTTCCCAGGTGTAGCCTCCGAAAGCAACGGGGTTGAAGTTTTCATCAATAAGAACCGCTTTAATTCTTGTTGAACCGAATTCGATTCCGAGCGACTCTTTTCCGCTTAAAATTAAATTGCTCAAAGCGCACCTCCGATATTTATAATCAATCACTGTTATTTTACAACATATAATTATAATTTTCAATATATAATTTAATAAATTATTAATTTATCAGCCGCATAAGAAATAATCCGCAAAAAAGGCGTTGAACTTAGGGATTTAACAGATTTTAAAATGCTCTTTTCCGCTATAACGGCTTCAAAACAAGGGTTAAGGCGTCAGCCTTAACCCTTGTTTGTTCATTGTTCTAACGAAAAATTGCTATTTTAAAATTGCTTTGCACCTCAAAAATTCAGATTTTTGTGTCAGACAAGGCAAAAAGCGCAGGAATAATTTGTTTATTTTGTTTTAACCGATGACGACCAAGCGCCGTAATAAGTTTTTGAATTATAAACTGCAAACGCGCGAACTCTGAATTTTTTTCCTGATTTTGATTTTGAAACCGTACATTTCAAAGTGTCTGCGGATTTGATTGTTTTAACGGTTTTCCACTTTCCGCTCTTATAGGTCTGAACTT